>CALDSK010000242.1 GCA_937911865.1 uncultured Synechococcus sp. | reverse complement strand
TAGAGGCAGTGCCAGAGCTGCTGTCATCGTCGGTGGGGGCTAGCTGAATGTAGCCCACGTTGCGTCTAGCGCTGAAAGCACCGGAGAGTTGCATGTCTTCGGCCTCGATCATGAGGCCAGATGCTGGTGGCTCTTGTGTAGGCGGTTCTGATGTAGGTGGTTCTTGTGTAGGCGGCTCTTGCGTGGGCGGTTCTGGTTCAGAACCGGTTGCTGGTACAAACTTAATAGAGTCAATTCTGCCGAGTTCGCCATCATCTTCTTGGGCGAGGACTTGCAAGGCATCGCCAGTGGCGAGTGAAACGCTAGAGATAGTGTGAGTGGTGCGCGATTGAGGGCTGGCCGCCGCGTTGCCAAAGGTGCCATCAGCTGTCCAGCTATCGGCCTGTGAGCCGTTAACGTTGAGAGAAAAGTCAGCCTTTCCATCTTTTTCGTCGAAATAAGTGACGATGATGTCGTAAGTATTGGCAGGCCCGTTGAAAATTGCAGAAGCACTCCCTTTGCTGCTGTCATCGATGGTTGGTGGTAGCTCGATATAGCCAGCGCTGCGTTTGGCAACGAAGCCGCTGTCGAGCAGCATGTCTTCAGCTTCTATAAAGAGATTGTTTATTGGCGGTGGAGTTTGGGGGTCTTGTGCGGGTGGCTCAGGGTCTGGGTTTGGGTCTGGCTCAGGATCTGGCTCGGGATCTGGCGTAACGATGGGAACGAACTGGATGGAGTCGATTCTGCCGAGTTCTCCCAAGTCTTCTTTTCCGGTGATTTGGAAAGTGTCACCCGTGGTTAGTTCGATGCCTGCGAGCGTTTCAGTTGTTTTTGATTTGTTGTTTGCGATCGCACTACCCAGCTGCTTATCAGCAGTCCACGCGCCTACTTGCTCATCGTTAAGACTGAAGGTGTACTGTGAATTGCCATCGTTTTCGTCGAAGTAGGTAATGACGATATCGTAGGTAGCGGTAGGACCAGTAAAGCTTGCTGAAGCGGTGCCAATACTGGTGTCATCGTCGGTGAATGGCAAGGTGATATAGCCCTTGCCATCTTCTACAAAATATTGAGAGAGAACCATGTTCTCTGCTTCGACTAAAAGCGGGTTAGTGGCCATGAGGTTTTGAATTTTAAGTATGTAGATTTAGGTATTTCAGATTATTGAGAGAGATCCAATAAAAGATGAATGCGGTGTATGCTGCTCTTCTTTGTTGCTCTACAGCCCCTGATCTTGCTTTCCGCAAATATACATAGATATGCATAGTCATTGTTATGACTTTCAATTGGTCTTTACAGGAGCTTTGTGTTGGCATGTAGTTAGGTCCAACGCAGCCCAACAAGGGACACAATCTGTATGATTTTCAATAGTGCATGTCGCAATAGCGTCGATGAGCTACCTGGGATGCGCCTCGTTGCTGCCTGCCGCAGTTTCTACTCGTTAGAGTAGTTTGGCCCTTGCTTTGAGTTCTGTTGTTGTTGCTTGTTTTCTCAAAAATACTTCAGCAACAATAGTCGATGTAACTTCAGTGCCTTGTCGACTTACTTTGTCGGGCTATGTTGTTGGACTACATTGTTGGACTAGTTTGTAGTTGAACTACTCTGCAGTTGAATGACTCTGTAGTTCAACTATTCTGCAAACGTTAGTTTTGATATTGCTCAGCGAAGAGTTGAGCGGAAAATCGCGCTGGCGTATTAGCATCGCGTTGAGAAATGACTTTTGCCGGTACCCCTACAGCTACCGAATAAGGTGGAATATCTTTGGTGACCACAGCGCCTGCTCCAATTACACTACCTTTTCCAATAGTGACGCCATCTACGATTCTAACGCCGCTTCCTATCCAGCAGTCTTCGCCGATAATAATGCCTTTGAAACTGCTCTTTTGTTCGCGGATGTTGATGGTTGGATCCTGAAAGATGTGATTGCTAGCGTAAATACTACAGTGGGAAGCAATCAGGCAATTGTCTCCAATTTTGATACTACCGCCTGAAATACACGTATAAGGCCCAACATAGGTATGCTGGCCAATTTCAATATCTTGATAGCAAGCTTTGATGTCTACACCCGCATCAAGATTCACATGATCAGCTATGAAAATGCTGCTGTGATGGTTAATGCTTCTAATCCGAACGCCGTGATGCAGATGAATACTGCTACCCAAAGAAATTTGGCTGCTACCGACAAAGCTGACGCCTGTTTGAATGTATGCAAAAGCACCTACATCAGTGAACAGAAGGCGGTAAGCTAGCCTTCGCAAAAGCCTGCCAGGAAAAAGTGGCAAGCTCGACAGCAGCGCAAAAACAGTCCCTTCTGCAGCTCTGACTAGCTTGGAGAAGACGGCTTTCTTTTTGGCTTCGGTACTGGCTGAAAGCAGGGGGTGGCTTAGATTCATAATGGCTATTTGTCAAGTCTCAAAGCCACTTCAATAGGGGGCAGCCGCGTTATGACTCATTCAAATCATAGATCACAGCGTCAGTTTGATCATATCCCCTTTTGAAGAGAGTAAATGTAATATAGGCGCTCTATTTCGGCAATTTGAGCAATTTTAAGCGGTGTAAAACGCTGATAAGTAGGCGCTATTCGAGCTTATCGCCGCTGATGACGAAAATAGGGTCAACGGCGGCGAATACTTGCCGATTTCCTTTGGTCTCTAGCCGATTGACAGCGGGCTGAATCACGTCGATGTTGCGCACCTGTAGGTTAGCAAATGTTTCTGAGGCAGTATAGAGCGCCTCTAGATTATTGGCTGTGACGACGATACGTCCATTGAGTGATAGCTTTTGCCAGGCGACTTCAATCGTGTTTTGCAGGGGAATGCCTTCAATGAGGATGCAGCTGGGCTGTCCTTGAATTTGATTGAGGCATTCGGGCGCGTTGCCTGAAATAACATTGACGTTGGTAATTGAGAAATGTTCACAGTTGGTTTGAATCAGGCCTGCGACTTCTTCGTCCCGCTCGACGGCGGTGATGGTTCCCTTTGGACAGAGCAGGGCGGCTTCGATGGAAATGGTACCTGTGCCTGCACCGATGTCCCAAAGCTGGGCATCTGGTTTCAGGCGCAGGTAGCCCAGAACCAAGAGGCGAACTTCGCGCTTGGTTAAAGGAATGCCGGGGAGCTGTTGAAAGAGTTTGTCAGGAATGCCGGGGGTGGCGTAGGGCCAGAGTGCGGACATGTGGAGGGTGACGAAGGGTTGGGTGAATGTTAGCAGCTACTTCAAGCGAAGGCCAAGGGCTGATTCAGCTGAAGGCTAAGCGCTTATAGTGGCTTATAGTGCGACGGTGAGAATGGTCTGTAGGGTAGGGTCGCTGCAACCGGTGATGATGCTACCTGCGGCGAGAGTGGCTTTTAGGTGGGCGATCGCACTTTCTGTGATCACTTCACCTGGCAGGATGGCAGGAATCCCGGGTGGATAGGGCGAGAGTGTTTCTGCACAAACTCTACCGATTGTCTGTGCTAGCGGAAGCGGCATTTTGGTAGAAAAGAATGCTTGGCGAGGTGAGCATTCAGCAACAGAGAAGGCGTCAGACAGCGCTGCGCTGTCGCTAATGAGGTCGCTAACTAGATGGTGGGACTGTTGATCGTAAAAGTTTGAATTTGATTGATGAATATTTGATGAATGTGATTTGCACAGCTGTATAAATCCATGAATCAATCGGTCAATATCTTCTAATGTATTGCCAATAGAAATAACGAAAGTGAGATGACTAAGCGTTGGTAGCTCGGCGGTAACAGAATACTGAGTATGGAGAATGCGGTCGGCTTCAAATCCGGTGAGACCTAGCCCCATGACGTTGACGCTTAGGCGCGTACAGTCTCCGTTGAGGACGTCGCGTTCAAAAGCATCACGTCTATTGCCGGGCCGCAAAACTTTCAATCCAGGCAGCTTTTCGAGTGCTTGGTGAGCCTGGTTAGCGAGTTTGATGGTTTGAGTCAGCAGCGCTTCACCCCGTGTGGCCATTTGATGGCGAGCGGCGTCGAGAGAAGCCAGTAGTAGATAGCTGGGACTGCTGGATTGGGTGATTTGTAGAGATTGGGAGAGGCGGTGTTTATTGATGCGATCGCCGCTCGTGTGCAGCAAAGCGGCCTGGGTAAAGGCACTAAGTACTTTGTGCGCTGACTGCACAACAATATCTGCACCGGATTCTAACGCTGTTTTCGGCAGGCTGGGATGGAAGGCAAAGTGAGGCCCATGCGCAGCATCGACAATCAGTGGAATATCGTACTCGTGGGTGACTTTTGCGATCAGCTCTAGACGCGAGCAAATACCTTCATAGGTTGGTGATACCAGCAGCACTGCCTTAACGTCAGGATGCGTCTTTAACGCCTCGGCAATCGAGTCTGGATTGATAAAGCCTAGCGGTATTTGCCAATCACCGGAGTAGGGCGGTGAGATGTAAATAGGAACAGCGCCAGAGAGAATGAGTCCTGAAATCACCGAGAGATGAGCGTTGCGCGGCACGATGATTTTGTCGCCGGGGCCACAGGTTGCCAGAATAGCGGCCTCAATGCCGCAGGTAGATCCGTTAGCGAGAAACCAGGTTTGCTGTGCGCCAAAGGCTTCGGCAGCAAGCTGCTGCGCATGAAGAATAACGCCTTCGGGGGCAAAGAGATTGTCTAAGTCGGGCAGTTCGGGTAGGTCAGCTTGAAAGGCTAAGCGTCCAAAAAGCTGGCGCTGGCGCGGCGTAATCCCTTGGCCACGTTTGTGTCCGGGGGTGTAGAACGCCGCGTTGGGTCGCACTGCGCAGCGCTGTAGGGCATCGACCAAAGGCGTTTCGGACTGATCCAATCTCTTTCGTTCCCATTATTTTAGTCGCTGTGATCTGTTGCTTACAGCGGATCGCAGCGAACTTCGATTGTAAAACCGTCTGGATCGTGAAAGTAGATGCCTTTGCCAGTAGGGCGAACAATCGGCCCCTTGAATTTGATATCAGCGTTGCGCAGACGGCTCATGGCTGCGTCCATTTGCTCGGCGGCAATATCGAAGGCGAGATGATCCGCGCGGGTGAACCCTTTGCTGGGGTCAGGATCGGGCGGGGTGTAGTCAGGCTCCCAGAACAGATCGAGTATGGTGCCGTCAGGCGTTCGGAAGTTAGTGACTTTGCCCTCAGCGACGAGTTGGATGAGGGTTGCGGGCACTTCATCTCCGGTCAGGCGATGGAGACCCAGCACAGTGCCATAAAACTCACATGAGGCTTGCATATCTTTGACATTAAGGGCGATGTGATGAACGCCGCGCAGCATGCCTGGTGCCAGAATCGAAGAGGGGGTATTGGTCAGGGGTAGAGACGGTGAGGCCGTGGAGTTGCAGTTCATAAGAACAAGCCTGTAAGAAGAAGCCTATGAGAGAAGTTGATGTGTGAGAAGCGATCGCACTCATGGCGCGAATGTTTAGACGCTACCTAAAGTTTAGTAATAATAGTAATAGAAGCTTTATAGTTGGTCGCACATCGCATGTCAGCATCCATCGCCAATACTGCAACAGCCAATACTGCAACGAAAAGTCTTTTTCTAGATCGTCTTAAAAGCCCTGAGCGCCCGGTGCTGGTGTTTGACGGTGCGATGGGAACTTCGTTGCAAATGCAGGAGCTAACAGCAGCAGACTTTGGCGGCGAAGCGTACGAAGGCTGCAATGAATATTTGGTTGAAACTAAGCCAGAAGCCGTGGATAAGGTGCACCGCAGCTTTTTGGAAGCGGGCGCGGATGTGATTGAAACCGACACTTTCGGTGGGACCTCGCTGGTGCTAGCTGAGTACGACTTGAGCGATAGAGCGTATGAGCTGAACAAAAAAGCCGCGCAGATCGCCCGCCAGGCCGCTGATGATTTCTCTACGCCCGAAAAGCCTCGTTTTGTGGCCGGCTCGATTGGCCCTGGAACCAAGCTGCCCACGCTGGGCCATGTTGACTTTGACACGCTAAGAACCGCCTATCTAGAGCAGATTGAGGGCCTGATAGATGGCGGCGTTGATTTGATTTTGGCGGAAACCTGTCAGGATGTGCTGCAAGTGAAGGCCGTGCTGACGGCGGTAGAAGAAGTCTTTGCACAGAAAAATATTCGCCTGCCGCTGATGGTTTCGGTGACGGTAGAGCCCTTTGGCACGATGCTGGTGGGATCTGAAATTAGCGCGGCGCTGACGATTTTGGAGCCCTATCCGATCGATATTTTGGGCCTTAACTGTGCGACTGGCCCGACCGAGATGAAGGAGCACATTAAGTATTTATCTGAGAACTCTCCGTTTATTGTTTCTTGTATTCCGAATGCCGGTCTACCTGAGAACGTAGGCGGGCAGGCTCACTACCGGCTGACCCCGACTGAGCTACGGATGCAGCTGATGCACTTTGTAGAAGATTTGGGCGTGCAGATCATTGGTGGCTGCTGTGGTACTCGCACTGACCATATTGCGCAGCTAGCAGAGCTGTCTGAAGACCTGACGCCGAAAGAAAGACTGGTGGGCGATCGCGCTCAGCTACCGCCCTACGGCGAGCTGCCCTACGTCCCTTCAGCGGCCTCGATCTACAGCCCGCAGCCCTATGAGCAAGACAACTCTTTCTTGATTGTGGGCGAACGCCTGAACGCCAGTGGCTCTAAAAAGTGCCGGGAGATGCTGAACGCGGAAGACTGGGATGGCCTAGTTGCCCTGGCGAAGTCTCAGGTGAAAGAAGGCGCGCATGTGCTGGATGTGAACGTGGACTACGTGGGCCGTGACGGCGAGCGCGATATGCATGAGCTGGTGTCGCGGCTGGTGACAAACGTGACGCTGCCGCTGATGCTTGACTCAACCGAGTGGGAAAAGATGGAGGCGGGCCTGAAGGTAGCCGGCGGCAAGTGCATTCTGAACTCGACGAACTATGAAGATGGCGATGAACGCTTCTTCAAGGTGTTGGAGATTGCTAAGCGCTATGGCGCAGGCGTGGTGATTGGCACCATTGATGAAGACGGGATGGCGAGAACCGCGCAGAAAAAGTTTGCAATCGCCCAACGCGCCTACCGTGACGCGGTCGAATACGGCTTTCCCCCTTATGAACTATTCTTCGATACCCTGGTTCTGCCGATCTCGACCGGTATTGAAGAAGACCGCGTCAATGCGAAAGAAACCATCGAAGCGATCAAACTGATTCGTGAGAATCTACCGGGCTGCCATATTATGCTCGGTGTTTCTAACGCGTCGTTTGGTCTAAATCCGGCTGCTCGTGTGGTGCTGAACTCGATGTTTCTGACTGAGGCGATGTCTGTCGGCATGGATGGTGCGATCGTCAGTGCCAGTAAGATTTTGCCCCTGGCGAAGATTGAGCCTGACCACCAAAAAGTATGCCTTGATTTGATCTACGACCGACGCGAGTTTGACGGTGACGTATGCACTTACGACCCGCTCGGTGAGCTAACGACACTGTTTGCGGGCAAAAGTTCTAAGCAGCTGCGCACTAGCCTAGATGAAAATCTACCGCTCGAAGAAAGGCTGAAGCGTCATATTATCGACGGCGAGCGGATTGGCTTAGAAGATCAGCTGGCAAAAGCGCTCGAACAGTATCCGCCTTTGGACATTGTTAATACCTTTTTGCTCGACGGTATGAAGGTTGTGGGCGAGCTGTTTGGCTCTGGCCAAATGCAGCTGCCGTTTGTGCTGCAATCGGCGCAGACGATGAAAGCGGCAGTGGCCTACCTTGAGCCGTTTATGGACAAAGACGAGTCGGATGCTAGCGGCAAAGGCACGGTGGTGATTGCCACTGTCAAAGGCGACGTGCATGATATTGGTAAAAACCTGGTCGATATCATTCTGTCGAACAATGGCTACAAGGTGGTGAACATCGGCATCAAGCAGCCGGTCGATAACATTATTTCCGCTTTTAATGAGCATCATGCTGATTGTATTGCTATGAGCGGTCTGCTGGTGAAGTCAACGGCCTTTATGAAGGAAAATCTGAAGACCTTTAATGAGCACGGTATCGACGTACCGGTGATTCTGGGTGGGGCGGCGCTGACGCCTAAATTCGTCAATGAGGACTGCCAGAATACGTACAACGGACAGGTAATCTACGGCAAAGATGCGTTTGCTGACCTGCACTTTATGGATGCGCTGATGCCCGCGAAAAAGGAAAATCAGTGGGATAACCTCAAGGGCTTTGCTGACGACCACCCGATGAGTGCCAGGACAAAGGCTGCGAAGGTGGCCGCCAAGAAAATTGCAGAGAATGCCTCATCACCGGAGGCCAGCAGCGAGCCCAAGGTAATTGATACGCGCCGCTCTGACGATGTCGCGATTGATATCGCTCGGCCTACGCCGCCGTTCTGGGGGCCGAAGATGCTGGGTCCTGATGAGATTCCGCTAGAAGATCTGTTTGACTACTTGGATATGCAGGCGCTGGTCGCTGGGCAGTGGCAGTTCCGCAAGCCAAAGGGACAGTCTCGCGAGGAGTACGACGCCTTTCTGGCAGAAAAAGTGGAGCCTATTTTGGCAGAGTGGAAGCAGCGCGTGGTGGATGAAAAGCTGCTGGAGCCAAAACTGATGTACGGCTATTTTCCTTGCTTGGCAGAAGGTAACACGCTCTATATTTACGATTGGCGGGCAGCCCAGGAAGGTAAGCCTAGCGAACCTGTTACGTCCTTCGAGTTTCCTCGTCAGCGGTCGATGCGGCGACTGTGTATTGCCGACTTTTATCTACCAAAAGGCAAAGCAAAGCCGGGTGAGTACGACGTTTTCCCAATGCAGGCCGTGACGATGGGAGATATTGCTACTGAGTTTGCGGCCAAGCTGTTCAAGGCGGACGACTATACGAACTATTTGTACTATCACGGCCTAGCGGTGCAGATGGCAGAAGCGCTGGCGGAGTGGGTTCATCAGAAGATTCGCTTTGAGCTGGGATATGGAGACCAGGAGCCCGAAGGCATTCGCAATATTCTGGCGCAGCGGTACCAGGGGTCTCGCTATAGCTTTGGCTATCCGGCCTGCCCGAATATGGCAGACCAGCCGAAGCAGCTAGATTTGCTAGAAGTTGAGAAGATTGGTATGCATATGGACGAGAGCGAGCAGCTGTATCCGGAGCAATCGACGACGGCGATTGTGGCGTATCACGAAGCCGCGAAGTACTTCAGCGCGTGATGTTACCAGCCGGATTCTGACTGTTCGTGAACGTACTGGGCGATCGCACCAATTTCTTCAGAACTTAGCCGGTCGCCGTAGGCTGACATGATGCCTTTGCCGTTGGTAATGATTTGAGCGATCGCACCGACCTCTCCATACCCATAGCGCTCCATTGCTCGCTTCTTCAGATTTTTGCCGCGCCGAATGACGTTACCGCCGTTGACGTGGCAGCCGGCGCAATTTTGTTCGAATAGAGTAGCCGGAGAGTCTGACTGTCGTTCGGTTAGTGCCGGTTCGGGTGTGGCTAGGCTGGGTGCGATCGCTTCAGCTGCCGGGACGAGTGCAAAAAGCCCGAAGAGAATTACGCTAATTGCGCCAATCGCACCGATTACCCTGCCTGATAAGCCCGTTATTATCCTGTGCTTGATCGCGGTGTGCCTGATTGCTGTGCGCTTTATTACTGTGCGCATTTGAGCCTGAAAGCTTACTTTGAACATCTATTAAAGAAAAGAAGGCAAAAGAAAAGAAGGTATTAGTTACAAAAATCGAATAGACACCAGTCGTCGCTTCCCTATATTCACCGAGAAACCAGTCGGTGAACCGCCGAGTTGTGATAGCTTATTAATAGTTATAATTAAGCAATGTTTAAAAAGATGACGTTTTGTAAACAAGTCTCAATAGTCACAAGCGCATAAGCACTGAGTCTATCTATCATGCGAGCGCTTGATACTGGCGTCTTCTTTTCTGCTCACCTTGTCGTCAGGTGACATTGCCTCCCTATAAAATTTCAACCGTGAGGCCACCGGGCCTGTATCGGATTTAATAACTCGCGCTGATTTATAGAAAACCTTTGCCTGCACAGTTTCTCGTTGGTGTATTCGTTCCGACTGAGTCCTTAGCTGAACCCCTGTATCAGCTACTAGCTCAGAAAAGCTTTGTCGTCAGCTGGAGTCGCTCGGCTTCAGAGTTTATCGACTGGGTTGTGAGCAATCGCCATCGCGTTGATTGTTTGATTGTGCAGTCTTCTGCTGAGTCGTACCAGTCATTGAGCGAGCTTCAGCAGCGAGATATATTGCTACCAGCGCTGGCATTGGCTGTTGGTTCTGACGATTCGACGCGTGAGGAGGCAGACACCGTAGAAGCATTTTCGCGTCTTTATCACGATGCGGTAACGACCTTCACTGTCAGTACTACAGATAGCTTGGACGATGCTATTCGGATGGCGGTAGATCGGTATTTGCAGCTGCCCAGCAAGCGTAGGTTTGACGATCTGCCGCTAGCAGAAGTTGCCGATGACCAGACAGACAAGCGGTTATTTTTATTGAGCTTGCAGCAGCAGCGATTGACTGAAAAACTACAGGAGCGGCTTGACTACTTAGGCGTGTACTACAAGCGCAATCCTCAAAACTTTGCTAAGCATATGAGTTCTGAAGAGCGTCAGGAGTTTTTCGACAAGCTGCGCCAAGATTATCAGAGCATTATCCTCAATTACTTTGCCAACGATAAAAATATCAATCAGAAGATTGACGACTTTGTAAACGTTGCCTTCTTTGCAGACATTTCAGTCCCTCAAATTGTCGAAATTCATATGGAGCTCATCGACGATTTTTCGAAGCAATTGCAGCTAGAAGGCCGTAACGATGGCATTCTGGCGGACTATCGCCTCACTTTAATAGATGTGATTGCTCACCTGTGTGAAATGTACAGACGCTCTATCCCTCGCGATATCTAGTTCCTGCGGCTAGCGCTTATCATTTCATTCCAGGAAACTTATTGATGTCAAAGCTTTTGGAATAGAGCCCGCATGACATTTCCTTTTTGATAGAGCCTTTGTGACAGAGCCCATGTGATAGAGCGTTAGCTAAAGCCTTCATTGCTACAAACCCGACAACAGCCCATCAAAAAAATCTTAAAAAATCCTTTACTGTTTTCTCTTTCTTCCTTGAACCAACTATGAGCGCCTCGAAGAAGACCTATATTCTAAAGCTGTATGTAGCTGGGAATACGCCGAGCTCGACAATAGCGCTAAGAACGCTCAATAAGATTCTTGAAGAGGAATTTCAGGGGGTATATGCGCTTAAAGTGATTGACGTTTTGAAGAACCCTCAGCTCGCTGAGGAAGACAAAATCTTGGCAACGCCTACGCTTGCTAAAATCTTGCCACCGCCTGTGCGTAAAATAATTGGCGACCTATCAGATCGCGAACGCGTACTCATAGGTCTTGACCTTTTGTACGACGAACTGAGAGAGCGAGATCCGCTCAGTTAGCTCAGCGGACTCCTTGGAGTAAAGCCTATTTCATGACCAGTTTCACGGTAGGATTTAGTAGGGATATTAAGAAATTATTCTTATTGTGTCAGTTTAACAAGCAGATATGAGTACACCATCGTCCGCCACCGATAGCCAGGCGAAAACCCGTTCCAAAGGTGTGCAAAAAATCCGCACCATGATTGAAGGCTTTGATGATATCAGTCATGGCGGACTCCCGGTTGGGCGCTCTACACTTGTGAGTGGTACGTCTGGTACTGGCAAAACGCTCCTAGCCGTTCAGTTCCTGTATCACGGCGTCACCTATTTTGACGAGCCCGGCGTGTTTGTCACTTTCGAAGAATCTCCTGCCGACATTATTACCAATGCCTATAGTTTCGGCTGGGACTTGCAGTCATTGATTGATAGCGGCAAGCTTTTTATCTTAGACGCCTGCCCCGATCCAGAAGGTCAAGAGGTCGTTGGCAGCTTTGACCTATCGGCCTTGATTGAGCGGATTCAGTACGCGATTCGCAAGTACAAGGCTAAGCGCGTGTCGATTGATTCGGTAACCGCGATTTTCCATCAGTACGATGCGGCGGAAGTCGTTCGCCGAGAAATTTTTCGGCTGCTAGCTAGATTGAAGCAGATGGGTGCGACGACACTCATGACGACTGAGCGGATGGAAGAATACGGGCCAGTTGCCCGGTTTGGCGTTGAAGAATTTGTCTCTGACAATGTAGTGATTGTGCGCAACGCGCTAGAGGGTGAGCGCCGCCGCCGCACGTTGGAGATTTTGAAGCTGCGCGGTACGACGCATATGAAGGGAGAGTATCCGTTTACAATTACCGATGATGGCGTGAGTATTTTCCCACTGGGGGCAATGCGCTTGACTCAGCGGTCTTCAAACGTGCGGGTTTCCTCTGGTGTCGAGACGCTAGATAAGATGTGTGGCGGTGGATTTTTCCGCGATTCGATTATTTTGGCGACAGGGGCGACGGGTACGG
>CALDSK010000241.1 GCA_937911865.1 uncultured Synechococcus sp. | reverse complement strand
AAAGACCGCCGAGTAATAGTAATGAGTTTTGCATATGAGTAGTAGATCAGCTTATGCCTCAAATCATTATCCCAAACTGGCCCATCAATTCAGACGGTAGCGTCTCAATCGTGAGGATTTGATAGATTTGAGTGATTTTATTGCTTAGAGATAGGCCATCGCCGGATATTTTGTGGGTGTTGGCGATCGGCAGTCCGCAAGTGGTTCAGTCGTGTGTGTTGACGTTGTATCGGTTGGGGTATGCCCGCCCTGAGGAATGATCACAGCCATTGCCTACGGTGAATCCGGGTGAGGTGATGCGGATACTCACCAAACGAATCAGTTTGTCTCTCTAAAGTTGCCAAGTGTAGATTGCATAATGAAGCCTAGCAGGGACGCTAGGCTTCTTAGAAAATGCGGACTACCTGAATTTGATTCAGGCATTATCGAGAGGTGAGCAGTTTCCCTTGCAACGGAGCTTGCTGTAGAACTATGTCATTGTTAGTAAACACTTGAATGCCTGGAACAGTAGCATAATCTGAATCATCAGTTATGACCTTCACTTGTCCTGCTCCAGCACGACCAATAGCTTCAATCATGAGTAAGTCATAGCCATCAAGAGCTTGAGCACGGAACCGAGCCATAGCAGCATTTGTAGTCTCCTCATTAACTTCCAAATCAATTGGAACGGCTAATGCTTGTACCTGCATCCAAGCTGATTCAACCTCTTCTACAACCTTCGTTCGCTCTACCGGCTTGTTATGGCGAAACTCTTTAGGCTTTAAGCGATCACCTGTTCGTTGTTTATAAATCTTCCATTCTGTCTTCTCAATGACATGAGCTAACTCTGCTAAGACCAAGCCAGAATAAACGAGAGTAGCCCCATTTTGCCGAGCTTGTCTGAGATACGGAGTATATGCCCGAATTTTGTCAGGAGCATGGCTAGATGAGACAGGTGCATTCGTATAAACCTGCCACAGCCATACATTTGTATCCACTAAAGAAGATGTCTTGCTGCCGGGGAGTATCATTCAAAATATCAACAACTTCTGCTTGGATATTAAGATTGATGGTCATTCTCTAACAACTTGTAGCGTACTTTTCTAAGACCGTATCCACTGCTTGTCGGTGTTGAGGGTCAGAGTAGTAATGTTTCGCGTTTTCTATGACTCGCCTGAGAACACTGTCTCCATTGGGGGACAAATTTTCGATCTTGAGAAGTGTATTGAGATGCTCAGGAAGAATGTCACTTAATAGCTGTCCGATTGCAAAATTAAAGAAAGGAGAAGCAAATACCTCTACCCCACTAAAATCTAACACCACAGGCTGAGACTCAAGAAGTTGAGGATGGATATGCTCATACACCTCTTGACCGCTATCAGAATCAGTGGCGTATTCTCCAGTGATATCAAAAATATTGAAAGTCATCATGCACAACTCCATCAGCTAAAAAAGTGGAAGATTTGTCGATGCTACTTCGGAGGCTAAACAGTAGTACTGTTCGTCACATATCAGCGCAATGTTAATTAACGCCCCAGAAAATTTAGTATATATGTTCTAGTATCTTGTTCCATTATGATCTACTGTGACACGACCGTCATGGGTATAAAGTGACAGTTTCCCATGATTTTTGGCTACAAACTCCTCAGTCAGACTCAAGCCCATGCCACTACAGATTCCTTGTCTACTGCTGTTGCCTAATGAGAAAGCCCAGCGTAATGCCTCACAGGTTGATAAACCATGATTTTGGGGTAGCCCGCAAACTGTGCCAGGAATGCCCACCCCAAAATCTGCGATAGTCAACTGGAGTAATCCGGTTGTCTCATAATACTGCCCACAACTGACAACCCCTATCTGGGATTGACTATGGTCAAAGGCATTGAGATAAAGCTCTGAAACTTGACCTGCAATCCCATTGCGCAGGCCATCACTTACATTAACCCAACCTTTACCCAACCATCGGTCTCTCAAATACTCCACAACTGCTTGTGGCTCATGCCGAATAGCGCTCCAATATGGAACAGAGTTTCCGTCCCAAGGGGAGCGAGAGCGGTCAAAATCAAAGATAAAGCCGTTCTGAGCCAAATTTGTGTAAATTGCTTTTGACAGGGTTTCCCACGAAAAACGCATCCGCCCCCCGCGAGACTCTACGAGGCGGGCCAATCCGCCTAAACAGGCAACTGCCGTATGGTTCAAAAATTCACAGTACGTAAAATCTACCGTGACATCCTTCCAGGCATCGGGCAAGCGAATAACCTCTTCTAAATCATCAAATAAGCGTTTGATTTCCTGTTCACTAGGGTCTACCCAAACGGTAGATGGATAGAAGACATAGCCTTGACCATTAGACTGGCGAACTATCATTGAAAATTTAGTGCTCCTCCTAATCTCTAGACGTATTCAATCTTAAGGACTCAGAAGGTCATCGAGTTGCTCGGGGGTGAGGCTGGAGAAGAGATTGATGATGCCAGCGTCAAAGGTGCGCTCGAAGTCGGCATCGGAGGCATACATGCGGTAGAGTTCCAGATCTTATTTGCGACGTTGGATCATGGCTTGTTTGATGAGTTCCTTGAAGGCAATCTTGCGATTTTGCTCATCGGGGTTGTTCTCGACCTGTTCTTTGTATTTGGGGTTCTGTTTGACGTAGCGGGCAATGCTGAGGATGTTGATCCGCTGTTCTTCGGGGGGGATTTCCCAACCGCAGAAGAAGCGATTCCACGCTTCAACTTCACGACAGTAAGCCATCCAACTAGAGCTAGAGCACAGAAGTTTCAGAAAGCGGGTGGGGGGAATCGAACCCCCATCATTAGCTTG
>CALDSK010000240.1 GCA_937911865.1 uncultured Synechococcus sp. | reverse complement strand
CGCTGCGTAGTACAGCTATTTGTCAATCAGCCTGAACCCATTACCGGATTTGGCTACGTCGGTGGCCGGTCGCATCACCACGCCGAACTAGCAGCCCTCTGTGATGGGCTGTTACAGCACAGCGACTGGCACAACATTATTAATCAACAGGTCATTGAGCCACTGAATGCAATCACTATGGCAAGCAAAGAACAACAGCAGGCTAGAACCGCTGCAACAAAAGTCGATTTCTTTACGATGCTCCGAGGAGAATAACCAACAGTAAAGTCACCCTATGCTAACCACACCCTATGCTAACCACACCCCATGCCAACCACTCAGCTACCAGGATTTGAATCACTCACTCACGATTCTCAAAAGACGTTTAGAGCGTTACTAGACGCCCTAGCAAATCCCGGTCAAATTCAATTGATCGCGGTCCAGCTTTCGTCACCAATCGGCCTCAACTTAGCCTGCGCGGCAGCTTGTCTGTCACTATTCGATCTAGAAACTCTCGTATGGTTACAGCCAGGCTTCTCAGAAGCGGTGAAAAACTGGCTGCGCTTCCATACGGGCTGCCGGTTTACAGACAAATCTAATCAGGCAACCTTTTCTGTCATTCACAGTTTGCCCAAGGTCACGCTAGAGCAATTTTGTTGGGGCACCGCAGAAGCCCCTGAAACGTCTACTACGCTGCTGGTTCAAGTTGACAGGTTAGCAGGCGATCGCACAATTGTTCTCACAGGACCTGGCATTTTAACCCAACAGACTATCTCTCCTCAGATTCCTGAAAGCTTCTGGCCGAGCTGGCAGCGCAATCATCAGGCTTACCCACGGGGAGTAGATATTTTCTTTTTGAACGAAGCATCAACCATCGGCTTACCGCGAACGGCGTCTACTCAATTAGCACAATCAAGACATCGAACAGGAGAACAGCCATGTCTTACGTAGCGGTAAAAGGAGGAGAAAAAGCCATCCAAAACGCGGAGCAGCTGCTAAAAGCTCAGCGGCGTGGCGATGCGACGGTACCAGAACTAGGGCTTGAGCAAATCAAACAGCAGATGAGCCTGGCTGTTGCTAGAGTGATGAGTGAGGGCAGCCTGTACGATCCCGATCTGGCCGCTCTTGCTATCAAACAATCCTGGGGCGACTTAGTAGAAGCTGCGTTCTTACTACGCGCCTATCGCACAACGCTGCCCCGCTTCTATTACGCTCAGCCATTAGAGACTGACCAAATAACTGTTAAACGACGAATCTCTTCTATCTACAAGGACATACCCGGCGGACAGCAGCTGGGGCCCACATTCGACTATGTTCATCGTCTGCTCGACTTTAAGCTAGCCGCAGAAAACAATCAGTCGGACTATCCTGTCGGGGAACCAACTGAAGGGGGTATCCCTAGAGCTATTGATACGCTCAATCCAGAAGGCCTAATCCAATCAGAAACAGCAGATGACGTTAAAGCAGATGACGCAAATGCAGAAAATGATGCCGAAATTTTTGATTTAACCCGTCAACCGCTAGAGCTACCAGCCGCACGGGATGCTCGCCTGCAAAACTTAGCGCGGGCAGATGAAGGCTTTCTTTTAGGCCTCGCCTATTCAACCCAGCGAGGTTATGGAAACAGTCACCCATTTGCTGGAGAAATTCGGGTAGGCGATGTGGAGGTTGTGATTTGCCCAGAAGAGCTGGGGTTTGAAATTGCGATCGCAGATATCACCATCACCGAAGTACAAATGGTAAATCAGTTCAAAGGCAACAAAACGCTGCCACCGCAGTTCACCCGAGGCTACGGGCTCACCTTTGGCTACAACGAACGCAAGGCCATGGCCATGGCCATCATGGACCGCGCTCTGCGTTCAAAAGAATTTGGAGAACAGATTCAAGGGCCCGCCCAAGAAGAAGAGTTTGTGCTCTACCACTCAGACAACATAGAAGCCCAGGGTTTTGTTCAACACCTGAAACTACCGCACTACATTGACTTTCAAGCAGAGCTAAATTTAGTGCGAAAAATGCGAGCAGAGTACGAGCAGCGCTCTGCTATGGAGAATGGGCGCTCAGAAGAAATAGGCTCAGAAGAAACAGGCTCAGAAGGAATAGACTCAGAAGGAATAGGCTCAGCAGGAATAGAGCGAAACTGCCGCCTCAGTCCCATAGTCCACTAGCTCGGATGTAAGGAGAGCGTAATGAACACGGCAACCACAAATCTAACTGAGCCTGGCTTTAACTTTGCCTATCTCGATGAACAAACCAAGCGGTCTATTCGGCGTGGCTTGCTCAAAGCGGTAGCCATTCCTGGCCACCAAATTCCTTTCAGCTCAAGAGAAATGCCCATGTCTTACGGTTGGGGCACCGGAGGCATTCAGGTAACGGCTTCTGTCATCGGCAAAAGCGATACCCTAAAAGTGATTGATCAGGGCGCAGACGACACCACCAACGCGGTAAATATTCGGCGCTTTTTCAAAAAAGTCTGCGGCGTAAAAACAACAGAAAAAACAACAGAAGCCACCCTAATTCAAACCCGGCACCGCATCCCAGAAACACCGCTAAACGAAGGACAGGTGATGGTCTATCAGGTGCCCATCCCCGAGCCACTGCGGTGGATTGAACCCTCAGAGCCCGAAACGAGAAAAATGCACGCGCTAGAAGAGTACGGCGCCATGTACGTGAAGCTATACGAAGACATTACGCAATATGGCCATATCGCCACCGCTTACGACTATCCCGTTATGGTGAACAATCGCTACATGATGCGGCCTAGCCCCATTCCCCGATTCGACAATCCCAAGCTAAACATGAACCCAGCGCTACAGCTGTTTGGAGCAGGCAGAGAAAAAAGGCTGTACGCACTCCCCCCCTACACAACCGTAAAGAGCTTGGACTTTGAAGATCACCCATTTTCTGTAGAAACCTGGGACAAACCCTGCGAGTTTTGCGGCGCAACCGACAGCTATCTAGACGAAGTGGTCATCGACAACGAAGGAGGCCGCATGTGGATTTGTTCAGATACAGACTACTGTGAGGAGACTCAAAAGTCATGACAATACAGCCCTTACTAACCGTTGAACAACTCACAAAAACCTATGGAGAGATTCAAGCATGCGATCGCATCTCTTTTTCTCTTTACCCGGGTCAAATCTTGGGCATTATTGGCGAATCGGGCTCCGGCAAAACCACACTATTAAACGCGATCGCCCATCGCCTACCAATCGACAGCGGCCAAGTCACCTACCACAACAGCATCAAACCAACTCATCTCGCCCAGCTGCCAGAGCCTGACAGACGGCGGCTGATGCGCACCGAATGGGGCTTCGTACAGCAAAATCCTCGTGACGGGCTAAGGATGAACGTCACCGCTGGCGCAAACATCGGTGAACGCCTGATGGACATTGGGCAGCGGCACTACGGCAACATTCGCACAGCAGCCAGCAAATGGCTGGCCCAAGTAGAAATTCCACCTGAGCGTATCGACGCTTTCCCCCATACCTTTTCTGGCGGCATGCAGCAGCGGCTACAGCTCGCTCGGGTGCTAGTCACACAGCCCAAACTGGTGCTCATGGATGAACCCACCGGTGGGCTCGACGTTTCCGTACAGGCCAGACTGCTGGACTTGTTGCGTTCGCTCGTTCGCACGCTCAATCTCAGCGTTATCTTAGTCACCCACGACATTGGTGTCGTTCGTTTACTAGCCCACAGGCTCATGGTCATGCAGGGCGGCCAGGTTGTAGAACAAGGGCTCACTGACCAAGTCTTAGACGACCCACAGCACCCTTATACACAGCAGCTCGTCAGCGCCACCCTTCTTCCCTAACGTCAGTCCCACGCTATGATTTCAGGCTCTATACCCAGTCAACAAATACCTAGCCAACAGATTTCTGACCAACAGATTTCCAGTCAACCAGCGCTACCCAGGTTCGCCGCTCAAACGCTGCTTCAGGCGGAGCAAGTCCACAAAGGATTTACGCTGCATGCGCAGGGCGGACTGCATCTGAGCGTGCTCGCAGGAATCTCTTTAACGGTCAATCAAGGAGACTGCGTTGCCTTACAGGGCGCTTCGGGCAGCGGTAAATCTACATTAATGCGATCGCTCTACGCTAACTACCGAGTTGACTCGGGCAATATCTGGGTAAAACATCAGGACAGCTGGCGCGATTTAACACAGTGTCAACCTCACGAACTCATTGCCATACGACAGCACACCATCGGCTATGTCAGTCAGTTCCTGCGCGTCATCCCACGCGTTCCTGCACTAGAAGTCGCCGCTGAACCGCTCATAGAAACGGGGGTAAGTAAAAGCGAAGCCTTCGCTAAAGTGCGATCGCTCTTCACTCATCTCAACTTACCAGAACGGCTGTGGTCACTGTCTCCGACCACCTTTTCCGGCGGTGAAAAACAGCGGGTTAACATTGCACGAGCGTTTGCGGTCGATCGCCCCATTCTGTTATTAGACGAGCCAACAGCAGCCCTAGATGCGAACAACCGAGAGGCCGTTATGCAGCTAATCGAAGAGAAAAAGGCTCAAGGCTGCGGTCTAGTGGGCATTTTTCACGATGCAGATGTGAGATCAAGCGTCTGTAACCGAACCTTAACCTTCTAACCCTATCCTTTGTGCTTCTTACGGGAAACACCTGGAGGTCAATACACCTACTTCAGCTTATGAAAGAACAGATATATACCAACTATCGACTTCAGCTTCCCGACCAAGAAATAATAGGCACGCTGGTTGTCAAAGATGGTCGAATCGCCGATATTCAGCCCGGCACGGTCTCAGGCGGCCAAAACGGCGAAGAAGACTATCTGCTACCCGGTCTCATTGAACTACATACCGACAATCTAGAGCGCTGTGTCTCTCCTCGCCCAGGCGTCCGCTGGCCAATAGACGCAGCCGCCATTCACCACGACCGAGACTTGGCCGCAGCCGGCATCACCACCGTATGCGATGCGATCGCCATTGGCGATGTCACCCCTACCTCCATGCGAGCAACCGAGTTTCAGTCCATGATCGACGCAATTGAAACCCAACAAACTCTCGGCAAATTTTCTGTTGATCACCGCCTGCATCTTCGCTGCGAGCTAGCCTTTGAAGAAGTCGCCAGCCAGGTGAATCAATACGCCACCCATCCTCTGCTCTCTCTCATTTCGCTAATGGACCACACACCAGGGCAGCGGCAGTTCAAAAAGATGGACAAATTCCGCGAGTACTATATGGGCAAGCACGGCATCACAGAAACAGAAATGGACGAGTTCATTCGCGATCGCCTAGCCGCCCAAAAAGCTTACGCCAGAACCAGCCGTCAGGCCCTCGTCAAAATGGCAGCAGACCATAGTCTCGCCATGGCCAGTCATGACGACGCCACGATAGAGCACGTACAGCAGGCGATCTCAGAGGGCGCTACCATCTCAGAGTTTCCAACAACGTTAGAAGCCGCCAAAGAAGCCCATGCCAACGACTTGCAGGTGCTCATGGGCGCACCTAACTTAGTCCTCGGCAAATCTCACTCTGGCAACGTGTCCGCCTTAGAACTAGCCGCACTGAACTTAGTCGATCTCATCTCTTCCGACTACGTGCCTCACAGCCTGCTGCTATCTGTCTTTATCATTGCAAACCGAACTCAAAAGCCCATATACGAGGCGATGAGACCCGTCACAATCAATCCAGCTAGGGCGATTGGGCTAGACAGCGATCGCGGCACCCTAGAAGTTGGCAAACGAGCCGATCTCCTCACCGTGAATCTGAGCAATAACCTCCCTCGCCTCACCAGCGTCATCAGTCAAGGCCAACGAGTTGCTTAATCATTCAACGCAGCACCACTAGCGAAGAAATAACCTAATCAATGAAGGTTGTAGCCTTTGTCAATTAAGCAACTCTTCAAAAGCTATAGAGAGACCAAAATCAGTTCTTGAGCTCAAAGACTCAAACATAAAAGGCAAACTGTCTGGAGCTAAGCAGCTAAACTAAAAACACCAACTGCAAGCTCTCTACAGATACCCACTCATGCGCCCCAAACCAATTGAGCCCGGCCCCAACCAAGAGTCCGTATGGAATTACCCTCGCCCTCCAAAAGTTGAGGATGTTGCGAAACACGTTACAATCATCTTCAACAATGAGCTGATTGCAGATACTCGCAAAGCTAAAAGGATACTAGAGACGAGTCATCCACCCAACTACTACATACCGTTAAACGATATTCAAACACAATATTTAGAACCTAGCGCTCACGCCAGCTACTGCGAATGGAAAGGAGTAGCCAGTTACTACAGCTTGCAAGTGGGTGAGCGTCAGGCAAAAGACGTCGCCTGGACCTATCCAAACATCTCCGCGGCATACGAGGAGCTTATAGGATACGTCGGGTTCTATCCCGGGCCGATGGACGCCTGCTACATAGACGAAGAAATCGTCCAACCTCAGGCAGGTAGCTTTTACGCTGGATGGATCACCCAAGACATTGTCGGCCCCTTCAAAGGAGGACCTGGCACGTTAGGGTGGTGAAACGCTATGTATATGAGCCTTCAATTTTAATCTTTGCTTCTACCGTAAATTTATACACACTCGGTACATTTGCCTAAGCTCCGACAAAAACCGTCAGTATGAAGTGGCAAGGAAAATTCTGACTACAGCTGAGTCTCTTTTTAACTCAAAAAAGTGTGTAAAAAAACAGATGTATAAAGCACCGCCACACGATAGCGTCAGTGATTGCGCCTAGCTATCTAGAAATATATACATTGGTTTATAAAGGGCCTGTGATTTTGGGGAATTCTCTAGACAGAAGCTATTTCCTGTATCCTTCTGCTTATCACCATGGCTGCGATCGCAAGCGTCAATCCTAGAAGATTCCCCCACATCTCTGGCTATAGCATCAGCGAGCAAATTTACCTGGGCGCTAAAACAGCGGTATACAGGGCTATACAGACAGCATCGCAGCAGCCAGTTGTGATCAAAGTTCTACAAACTGCCTGTCCAAGCTACACCGACCTAGCGCAGTTTTGCCACCAGTACAAGATTACAAAATCTCTACCAGTTCCTGGCGTCTCTCGGCCGTTATGCCTTGAGCCCTGGCAAAACAGCTATGCGTTGATTACAGAAGATTTTGGAGGAACGTCTCTTCATGACTATATTGCTGGCGCTCCGCTCGCTATCGCAGAAACGCTGGCAATTGCCCTGCAAATGGCAGATATTCTAGATGGCCTCTGTCAGCATCAGATCATTCATAAAGACATCAAACCTGCCAACATTATTATAGAACTTAACAGCAAGCGAATTCAGCTAATTGACTTTAGCATCGCATCTGTTTTGCCAAAAGAGACACAGGGCGCTCAAAATCCTAGAGGGTTAGAAGGAACGCTAGCGTACCTATCACCAGAACAAACCGGTCGAATGAACCGTGGTATTGACTACCGAACCGATTTTTATGGCTTGGGCGTAACGCTCTACGAACTGTTAGTTGGCCAAGTTCCCTTTCAGAGCAAAGACCCTATGGAGCTAGTGCATTGTCACATCGCTCGAACGCCCGCAGCGCCTGATAACATCAACCCAAGCTTACCGCCCGTACTATCAGCGATTGTTCTCAAGCTGATGGCCAAAAACGCTGAAGATCGCTATCAGAGCGCGCTAGGACTAAAGCGCGATTTGGAGCATTGCCTGATTCAATGGAAAGATACAGAAACTATCACAGACTTTGAGCTAGGACAGCAAGATGTTAGCGATCGCTTCCTTATTCCAGAAAAGCTCTACGGTCGGCAATCAGCAGTTCAAACGCTGCTAGACGCATTTTCCCGTATTTCACAGCCCACAGAAGAGGCTACTATAAGCGATACGGCAAAGTCTGTTGAAGACACCTATCTTGAACACACTAATACTAAAAAAGCCAATACTGAAAAAAACAATACTGAAAAAAACAATGTTGAAAAGATAAGCGCTAAAAAAATTAGAAGCGGTAACGCTGAAGTTCTTCTAGTCGCTGGCTTTTCTGGCATTGGCAAGACGGCTGTTATCAACGAAGTCCACAAGCCCATCACCCGGCAACGAGGCTATTTTATAAAAGGAAAGTTCGATCAGTTCAATCGCAGCGTCCCCCTTTCAGCCTTCGTTCAGGCACTACAAAACCTCGTTCATCAGCTACTCTCAGAATCTGATCAACAGCTGGCGCAGTGGCGCAGCAAAATCTTGAGCGCAATTGGTGACAGCGCTCAGATCTTGATTGATGTGCTGCCAGATCTTGAAAGCATTATTGGCCCGCAGCCCACCGTTTCGGAACTATCGGGCACGGCCGCTCAAGCTCGCTTTATTCGACTCTTTCAACAGTTTATTGGCGTGCTGGCCACGCCCGACCACCCACTTGTGCTGTTCTTAGACGATCTGCAATGGGCAGATGCAGCGTCCTTACAGCTGATACAGATGCTCATGGGAGACACACAGTATCTGTTGTTACTAGGTGCCTATCGAGATAATGAAGTCTCACCAACCCACCCCTTTATGCTGGCGGTAGAAGCGCTAAAAGAGGCTGAAGTCACCGTTTCTACTATTGCGTTAGCACCGCTGAGCTTCTCAGAAGTCAACCAGCTAGTCGCAGATACCCTTCACTGGTCAACAGAGCGATCGCAGTCCTTGAGCGAACTCATTGTCCATAAAACCAAAGGAAATCCCTTCTTCACCACACAGTTCTTAAAAGCGCTGTATGAAAGTGGCGGTATAAACTTTAACACAGAGCAAAGAACATGGAACTGTGACCTAGACCAAGTCACAGCGATGTCTTTGTCCAATGATGTCGTTGCCTTTATGGCACAGCAGCTGCAAAAGCTGTCGCAGCCGACTCAGGAAATGCTAAAGCTAGCTGCCTGCATCGGCAACCCGTTCGATTTAGCCACCCTGTCAATTATTTCTGATCAATCAGCAACAGAAGCGAGTAAAGCGCTATGGTCAGCACTGCAAGAAGGCTTAATTGTCACCAGCAGCGAATCCTACGCACTAGATTTAGAACAGTCTACAAAAGACATTACCTACCGGTTTTTACACGATCGCGTTCAGCAAGCTGCTTACTCTCTCATACCAGACGAGCAAAAGCAAACAATTCACTACCGCATTGGTCAACTCCTGCGCTCTAAGCTATCAGCAGCCGAGCAAACAGACCGGATTTTCGACCTGACCAACCAGCTCAATCAGGGCATTTCGCTAATTGAGCTGCAAACAGAGCGAGACGAATTGGCCCAGTTAAATCTCATCGCCTGCCGAAAAGCGAGAGCCTCTATTGCCTATCAAACCGGGCAGAAACATGCAGAAATCGGCATCCGGCTGCTGGGCGAACAAGCCTGGGAAAATCAGTACGACCTCACACTTGCTTTCCACAACCTAGCCGCTGAGCTAGCGGCTTTTCGCGGCGATATCAAAAGCATGGAGCGCGCCTTTACAACCGTTGTTACCAAAGCACGCACGCCGTTAGAAAAAGTAGAGGTATACCGAATCAAAGTGCGGGCGACCACTGCCCAAAACAAGCCTGTTGAAGCGGTCGCAACTGGGAAAGAAATTCTAGCGTTACTGGGCGTCACTTTCCCCAAAACGCCAGCACCTTCAGATATTCAGCAGGCCATGATGGAAGTTAACAACATCATTGGCGACAGAGATATTAGGTCACTCTTTGAGCTACCCGAGATAACAGAGCGCAAACAAATAGCCATTGTCGATCTGACGATGGATATTTCACCCGCAGCTTACCTCTCAGGATTGCCGCTCTATCCACTACTCATTGCATTAACCGTCAAATGTTCTATTCAGTACGGCAATGCGGAGCGTTCTCCGCATTGCTATGCTAGCTACGGTATGCTCATGTGCCATTTGGCTAAGGCAGTAAGTGCAGGCGTAGCCTACGGACACCTAGCGCAGCAGCTGCTCTCTCGGTGTAAAACTCAGACTGCTAGGGCCGATACGCTTGTAGTGGTAGGTATGTTTTTAGCGCATCGCCAGGCGCATATAAAAGACTCTTTGCCCATCTTAAGAGACGCCTATACAGCGGGTATAGAAGTAGGCAACCTGGCAGCGGCTGGCTATTCTGCCGCTATTGTTTGCTCTAATGCGTTTTGGTGCGCTCAGCCTCTGTCAGAACTAGAACAAGAGATTACGACTTATTCTGAAGAGCTAAAAAAATTAAATCTGGTAACAACAGCTAACTGGTGCTCAATTTATCAGCAGTCAATCTTGAATTTATTGACAGAAACAGAAAACGCGCACATTCTCTTTAGCGACCGCTCCAAAGAAGCAGCCTTTCTCTCTAAACTGCGTATCGGGCAAGATCTCATCGCTCTGTATTTCTTCTTTTTGAATAAGCTCGTGCTAGCCTATCTGTTTGGAGAAATCACCTCTACGCAAGCGCAGGCTGTCGAAGTGAGAAATTATCTGGGCGTCCTGCCTAGCGTGGTTGAAGAACCCGTTTTCTACTTTTACGATTCTTTAGCAGCACTAGCTACCCTAGAATCAGCAAAAGAAGAAACCAGTGAAGCCACTGTAAAAAAAGAATTAGAAGAGAAAGAAGAATTAGAAGAAGAATCTACGAATAAAAACATCTCTCCGGTAGAAATACTCGCACGAGTAAAAGAGAATCAAACGCAGCTACGGCAAAACTGGGCAGATCATGCTCCGATGAACCATCGACATAAGGTTGATTTGGTTGAGGCAGAAAAGTGCCGAGTTTTGGGACAAAGAGCCGCCGCTATTGAACTGTACGATCAGGCGATCGCAGCAGCCAAAAGCAACGGTTATCTTCAAGAAGAGGCCTTAGCCAATGAGTTAGCCGCCAAATTCTATCTAGACTGGGGCAGAGAAAAAGTTGCCATAGGCTATATGCAAGAAGCCTACTATGGCTACGTTCGCTGGGGAGCCGAAGGCAAAGTTGCCCATCTAGAATCAACCTATCCACACCTGCTTAACACAATTACCCAGCCGATCACCCCAGGCCCTTTATTCACCGTACAAGCGACCTTTTCGAGAGGAAATAGAAAAAGCCATAGGGCAAGTAGCAGAGGCCACAAGGGAACGAGTACCACGCAGACAGCGTGGCTAGACTTACCGGCAGTAATGAAAGCAGCTCAGGCCATCTCACAAGAGATTGATCTAGAGAACTTATTAGCGCTGCTCATGAAGATTGCAATTGAGAATGCAGGTGCTGAAACCGGACATTTTATTCTCTTAGAGGACGCTCAGTGGATAGTCGTCGCCAAGTCCGAGCAGGCACAGGCCGCTACAGCGCAATCCACCCTACTAACAACATTACTAGACAACTATACAGAAATTCCTCACAGCGTCATCTACTCAGTTACGCGAAGTCGAAAGACAGCAGTCTTCGAAAATTTGAACGGCGAAGCACAGTTTGCAGGTGATCGCTATGTAATTGCTCACCAGCCTAAATCTGTTCTGTGCTTGCCCATTAGCCGGCAGGGGCAGATGGTAGGTGTTTTATACTTGGAAAACAACTTAACGGCAGGGGCATTCACCCACGATCGCATTGAGGTACTGCAACTATTGACAACCCAGGCAGCAATCTCTCTTGAGAATGCTCGTTTATATCAACAGACTCAGAGCTACTCTCAAATGCTAGAGATAGAAGTTGCCAATAAAACTCAGGCACTCAATCAAAAGGCAAAAGCCCTAGAAACAGCCCTGCAAGATCTCAAAAAAACGCAGGCTCAGCTTGTACACAATGCAAAAATGTCATCTTTGGGCCAAACAGTTGCAGGCGTAGCCCACGAAATCAACAACCCAATCAACTTTATTAGAGGCAACATTGAACATACAAGAAGGACTATCGGCGATCTAACAGAACTCCTTTTACTCTATGAAGAAGAATATCCTCAGCCAGCATCAGAGATAGCAGAACTCAGAGAAGATATAGATCTTGAGTTTCTGATGGAAGATACAAATAAAGTCCTTAATTCAATGGTGGCTGGCAGCGATCGCATCAGTCAAATTGTTCTCGGCTTACGCAATTTCTCACGATTGGATGAATCTGGAGTTAAAGCAGCAGACCTTCACAGTGGACTCGAAAGCACGCTGCTTGTTCTCAGAAATCGGCTGCAGGCTGACAAGCACCATGCAGAAATCCACGTCATCCAAACCTACGGTGATTTACCGCTGATCATCTGTAATCCCAGCCAGCTTAATCAGGCTTTCTTAAATATTCTCAACAACGCAATTGATGCTATTCGAGAAAATTCTGAAGCCTATCAAACCAGCGAACAAACGCCTGAAATTTGCATTCGAACAGGCGTGATAGAAGATACGCGCACAAAAAGAAAACACATAGAAATAGGCATCGCAAACAATGCGATGCCCATCAACCCAGATATCCGAGATAAAATATTCGAACCTTTCTTCACAACTAAAGCTGTTGGGAAAGGAACAGGCTTAGGGCTCTTTATCAGCTATTCTATTGTGCGGCAGCACAAGGGAGAACTGAGCGTACGCTCAACGCAAAACAGTACAGAGTTTGTGATTACGCTGCCGCTGTAAACTGTCGCTATAGACAGGAGCCATGCACCATTTTTGCGAGCGGTCTTCTCTTTGAGTAAGACCTATTTAGGCGCGGCTTCCCTGCGTGCGCGCTTTCCAGACATAGAAAAAACGCTTCTCCTGCTGGGCAAAGAAAGTAACCCAAAGAGAAAGCACCCTCCTATAAACGAGACAGCTATCACCCAGCCAAGTCCCAGCGCCTGCCATGGCACGATAAACAGAGCACTGATAAACTGAACGGCAATAGAGGCTAGCAGAAAATAAACCACACTCATCCGGCGCATGTTAGTAATCAGTCGAGCGCCCATCGGCGCACCAACGACCACAACAGCGATACAAACATACCAGTAGTTCCAGGTATCGGCAGCAATAGGGGGTAGCGCGATCGCACCCACAGCACCTAACCAGGACTGCGTAGAACCTAGAAGCCGCCACAGGAATCCAAATCCCGCATTAACTCCCATCAAAACAACAGACGTTGGCGTGGCGATCTTTTCATCAATTCGACATGACAGCGTCAGAATAGAAAAAATCACAATATCGAGCCCACTGCCCACCATTCCACTGATGCAGCCACCGAGAATACCTGCCGTTAGGAAAAGAACAATTTTCCGACTGTTCAATCGTCCGATTTTGTCTTGAACAGGCCGAGAAATAACGCAGTTAGCCCAGTAAAGAGCCGCACCAAAGCTTAGCCAAAGAGACACAAAAAATAGCTTTAGAAAAGCAGGATCAAGCCTTGGACCAATCCAGGAAATACCCAAACAGACCCCGATTAATCCGCCCAGACTCCCCCAAACAATGACCTGGGGGACAATTTTAATCCGCAGTCGAATAATTGTATAGGCCGCAGCTAACATTCCCACGGCTTGAATCATCAGCGAAAAGTCACGGGCAACGTGAGGAGAGATTCCCAAAATCAGCGTCATCACAGGAAACGCAACCGCACCGCCCCCTTCACTAGTTGCGCCGGCAATCAGTGAGCCAAAAATCATAGTAATCGGCATAGCAGGATACTCCAGGTAAAACCCCGGACTAAACCTGTCAGTAGCGCTCAATAGCCCAAACAGCAGCCACACAGCCAGCATGACCTGAACAGTTGGATTACGCAGCAATGGTCCTTTAAAGAATGATGTCCTCTCGAAAGATGTTTTTTGACGGGTCGTTTTAGCGAGTGCTTTAGTTGTAACTCTGACCATAGTCTAGATTAATGCAAGATTTATAAAATAGTGGTTGGACGACGCCAGCGAGGATGGGGATGCCACACTTGCCAGGGCCAAGACCAAAAGTGAAGCCCTGCATAGATCAAAATTTCACGGACTCTATGCATTCTGGGTAGCTTCTTCAGAGTCTGCCAGGCGATCGCATTCTCTCCAGGGCCCTGCAAACGGTAGTAAGCACCCGTCATCGGCCCGGTAAACAGCCGCCATAGCAGCTTTGGCTGCGCCCAGAGTCGCAGCGATTGAGGCTTACAGCCAATCAACCTAGCCACCCTATCCATATAGGGAATCCAGTTAACAACAGCATTGGGCTGCGGCTGATTGGGAAAGCTAGCCACGTTCTCTCTTTTATCGCGTTCTATCGCTTTCAACAGCTCAGAACGCGCAGGCAAAACCAGCTTTCCAGCAGCGACTTGCGCAAACAGCCTCGCTTGCAGCTCACCCGTCGGCGGAATCGCACCAATGGCCGGTCGTGCAAAGCCGCAGAAAGCCACCGAGTCACCCAAATCGGGGTGAAACATGTTCAAAAACATCTCTCCGGGATGACGCGCCGCCACACCATGAGGATAAAACAAGAATGGAAAGGCTGGAACATAGCCATGGGCAAAAATCACACTATCAGCAAGCTCTCGCTGACCGTCTGCAAAAATGACGTGCTCTCGGTCAAATCCAACCACCTGCTTGCGCAGCGATAGCTTGCCAAGCAGTACACGACGCACAAAGTCATCAGACTTAGTCGCGGTCTGAGAGCTAGGGCCGACCCCCGACGCAGCCAACAGCTGGGCTCTTAAGGCCGCTTCGGGAGTATGCTCGCCCGTGTGAAAGCAGATTTTTCGCTCAAAGCTCATAAACCAGTTTCGCAAAGGCACCGGCAAGGCATAGCGCAGACGATTGGTATCGTAGTCATTAGCCACACCGTTTAGCGGATTGGTGCGAGGAATAATAAACCTTCCTTTACGTAAGCTCAGATAGGTTTTGCGAGCAATGTGAGAAAGTTCTGTTGCAATGTCCGCACCAGATTCTCCAGCCCCAACGACCACCACCCTTTTTCCGGCTAGCCCTTCTGGCCCTTTGTAATGAGCAGAATGGCGAATCTCGCCGGAGAAAGTCTTCTGCCCTGGCAAGCTCACTGGCTTCGGATGAAGATTGAGACCAACAGAAATAGCGACGCGATCGCAATCATGAGTTACGGTTTCACCCGACGCTTGATCGACCACCGTCACCTGCCATCGACCGTCATCCATTTGCTTCACAGCCGTCACACTTTGATTGAAGTGCAGATGCTTAGCTAAAGCAAAATGGTCTATATAGCGCTCCAAATATTGAACATATTCTTCAGCGCTCAGGTGCTTAGAAGACTCGCTGACAGGCGGAAAATCAGAGTAAGCCGTCACCCATGGAGATGTCGTGAGTTTGACTGTGGGCCAGCAACCACCAGTGATATCTGAATTAAACCGAAATACCCCCCCGACCCCGTCTCGCCGCTCAAAGCACTGGACGTCTAGCCCTTCTGCCGCACATTCCTTCACGGTTGCTAGCCCCACCGGACCAGCGCCGATCACAATCACGGTTCCCCGCCTTCCAGGGCAAGCGGCAGTAGGCTGCATCGTGTTATCTGAATGATTAAACAACAGCTGATAGAACTGTTCTCCACAAAACAGCCCAGCCCAAATGATCAGGCCCCAGCTTGGTACACTCACCCATGCGGAGAGATCTAAAACAAAAACGGTTAGAAGCGCTAGCGGGAGCAGGAGCAGGGGCGAGAGAGCACCCAACAGCACCATTTGATTGACGACGCTTGCTCCCACCGCCCGCCACCAGGTCGGCCCCTCTATAGCGCTTGAAACGGCACGATGCACACCGAGTGGATCATAGAGTTCTGTTGTTTCTCTCTCTTTTTTTTTGGTACTAGAAGGCAGTACAACCTCTGCCTTCATAGATTTAGTAGAAGGCTCTACGCGTTGGTACACCATGTGTCAATTGTTCTAACTTAACGTGTGCTTTTAATGGACGCGCGCTTGACAGCTATTGCACACCCACAGGCGCTGGCTGAAATTCCTCTAGGGAATGAGCCTGAGCACGAATAAACAAATCACTCTTCCAGCTTGTCAACACGCCAAAGATCGTATCAACTAGCTCAAAGGCCACTTCTCTATCTTCAGGCGTCAGCTGAATGTTTTCAATGTACTGTTCAGCACTAGTCGGACCAAACGTTCGACCGGTTTCTACCGAAAGATGAACATCGCCAAAATACTTATATTGCTGACCAGTTACCGCCTGCAAATCCTTAGCAGCCACAGCAGCTGCGGCAAACTGCACATTGCCAGCAGCCTCTATTGTCTCAATAGCAATTGATTTTTGGATAGGTGAGCTGCCCAATCCATAGCGACAGAATTGATAGGCAAGCTCGCGAGAGAACCGAGTTTCTTCTCCCCAGAAAAATTGCAGCGCATCATTAAACCCTAGCGGCTGATCGAAGCCCAGCTTTTCGAGATCTTCCAAAAACCATCTCCAATGGCGATCGTCTTCATGCGTATGGCGATTAATAATCTCTTGCAGCGGATCTTCGGTTGGCTCTACGCGAAAAACATACTTGTTCAAGTCGATAAAGCTCATAATGAAAGGAGCAGCATAGGGGGCCCAAGCGAGTCTTCGCATAGGGTTGATGCTACTGTCTCTAACAAAGCTAAAAAATGGCAGCTGTTCGTAGGCTTGCTTTTTCTGCTGGATATGGTCGAGAACTTGTTTCATGGGTCTCCTTAAAGATAACGAGCACAGTAGCTACTGTTCGCAGCTACGGATAGATACGAGAATCAATTAAATTCAGTCAAAACTAAATAGTGACAATTCAAGACAGACACAAAAATCTGTTCTAAAAAACTCTCCTCAAAATTAAAACAAAGAGCACAGAGGAGATAAACAAAAGGCGTAAACAAAGCCTTTCCAGAGGACTTACAACACGGCAATTCCTAAGGAACCTTCATTTAAAATCTGAGCAGCCCAACGCTCTAATTTGAACAACCCAGATTAAAGCAGTTCAGAGCCAGACAGTTTAGAATTTAGCACCTAGTTGTTTTAGTATCTGTAACTATTGGTACTGCAAAAACCTACAGATATCAAGCACCGAGATCCAAACACCGATATTCAGACAATACGCTTCAACGCAGCTCTCACAGCTGTTACAGCCATTATCGAGGCAAGAAAATACCTGCCTCAATAGAATTTCTGGCATCAACAAGTGCGACCACAGAGAGAATGTGGCGTAGCTACGTAAATATGGCACGCAAAACCGGATTTTAGCAGGTTGCATATAAATAGCGTGTTGTTAGAATGTTTATTCCTTAAATCAAAAATTCAAACCAGCTAGAGCTACAAGGTTTTAGAAGGTCCCATAGGCCATAGGCTCACAGACTATAGGAGAGAGATTATATAAGGAGAGTATAAAAGGTCTTCGCAATCGACTTTAAGTGTTGGGTAGACTTTAAGCCTTGGGTAGACTTTGAGTGTCGGTTATCTGATAGCAATATCTGAGCACTCGACATTGCTGTGTTAAAGCGAGATTTTTACAGGCATTCGTATGTTAACACACTCGCAATATTTTTCAACGTTAGGAAATGATGTTAACTTTTAAGGCATTTTGAGAGAATTTAATCTTCCAGGCTAAAAAAATCCAATAGAGATCTAGGTACTTTTATTCGACAAAAAATATATAGTAAAAGACAAAATTCTTTCACTGAGATTATTCCGCATAGAGAAAGTAAGATTTGTAGAAAAAGTAAGATAAAACAGTTTATTCATGCAAGCGCTGTTTTTCTTTTTTGGCTATTTTTCTTTTTTATCTTGAACAACCGTCTTATGCAAATTTATTTGTAATGGCAGTCAATTAATGCGATGGTGAACTCACCAGAGTTAGTCTGCTGTAGCCTGGCTGAGCCGGATGCGTAACGCTATACATCAAACCACCAAAGCAAGTACTTAGTTCTTTCAATCGCTGCGCAAACATATCATCAGCACTGAGATACGATCTTTGTTCTTTGATAATTTTCAATCTACGTACAATAGCTTCCTCCTCAAGCAAGAGAGCGTATTGAACTGTTGTTGTTGCATTTTCTAGACCTGCTCTCAACCAATGCCGTACAGAGCAGAAATGAGTACGAACTCCTCTAGCGTAGCGAGGATACGCCGCTAGCGGCGGAATGCGGTAAGGCAGATAGGGTAAACGCATCGAAGCGCACCAGTCCTGCCAGCTAAAAGTATTAATACGCGGGCTCGTTTTCACAGGAATCCAATTTACCCGCATAGCATCAGCTATCACTGCGGCCTGCATTACCTCAGTCAGTAATAGCTGGCTTGTATTGATTGCCTCTATCACAGTCTCAATTGGATCGTGCGGATTAATATAGCGAATGTTGGCCTGCTGACAAATCTGCTGCCAGCGCTCAGCCGCCGCATCGGCACTGTCTACATGAGGCATAAAGCTACAGGCTTCACGCGGTTTCGAGGCTTCCAAATCGGAATTTACAACCTGCGCAACCAGCAGTGAGCTATCAGTGATAGCTCTGTGCGCAGATAGACCTAGCAGCCGAGCAGAAAAAGGCCCTCTCACACAGTAAACTTTGCAGCGACCGGGCAGCGAATTGAGAAACTGCTGTTCGGCTGTGCCAGTGCCAAAAACAATCAGCTGATCGGTCGCTGCTATCTGTTGTAAGAGTGTGTTGCTTAAGGCTGTACCTGAACAGATGAAGGTTGCAGACGTGTCTTGTTCAAAAATAGCCGGCCAGAGCTGAGGCCAGAGCCATTGATTAAACCTATCGCTAAAGCTAGGTTGTTCACTATTTTGAGCAGCATAGAAGAGTTTCATTGGATGTTTTTTTAGAAACAAAAAAGAGAGAAGAGAAGAAAAGAAAAGATACAGCGCATCTAACTCAGGCCCCTGGCAACAGATTTAACAGCAAGCGGCGGCCTTTTCGTTTACCTCGATCTAAAAAGCTTCTTACTTTAGCAGCGAGCAATGCCTGTTGCCTTTGTCGAGCAGAGTATTTACACCACTCGACATAAGCAGGAATAGCCACAGCCTCCAAAAAGACTTCGCTCTTGCGAACAATCTTTTCAGGCGTAAATTCTAGAGATCGCACCTTCCCCTCAGCCATCAGCGATCGCCGCCAGAGCGAATCTGCCTTTAGCTGATCCAATCTCTCCAGCAGATCAGAAAAAGATTTCACCTCTACATAGTCTTCTCCGCGTCGTCCGGTACCACGGTAGGCACTCTCTATCCCTAAAATTGGGATAGCACCTGCAAGCCAGGTGTTATACAGCTTGGTAGCTGGCTTGTAGGCAAAGCCCCCCGTCAGCAGCCGTCTAATTGGATTAAAAGAGCGCACGGCGATAATTGCATCAACATCGTGGTAATCATTCCAGCCTGTTTCCAAATAGCTGTGCTGATTCCACTGATTGTGATTAGCCACAACTCGACCATTCAGCCCGCGTTCAGCTAGCGCCACCTGCCAGGCATAAGACTTTAGCTCAGTTGCTAGATTATCTTCATGGCCAAAAAAAGCAACCGTTTCAAAGCGATCGCCTCGGCTTGCATCTCTCGCAATCAGCTGCGGCTGCGGCCAGTGCGGGACATAGTAACGATTGCCCAAAAGAGAGATATCCAGGGGGTTTTGCACCACGTGAAGCGGAGCGATCGCACTCAAAGCCGCCTCTGCCTTAATGCACACCAGCAGCCGTTGCGGCAAAGGCTCAATATCGACAGAGCGCAGTGCGTTACTGTGACATAGCACAATTCCAATCTCAGGTAGCTGGCTCGCCAGCTGGCAACCAACGCCAGCCGCGTTTAACCACAAGTAGGTCTGCACCGTCCAAGCGTACAGACCTAATCTATAGCCCGCCCAGTCTTTGTTAGGCTGCGTTGGCAGCGCATCTGGCCATAGAACAGGCGGAATATAAAACGTAATCGGTGGGGTCACAGCAAATATCGACCCGGTAGATAGATATCTCGGTAAATGCCTTTTGAACGGTCTCTCTATAGCTAAATGTCTCTACAAAGCCCGAAGAAACGGATTGTTAGCACAGACTGCCAGAAAACAGAGCGTACCTTGAAAATACTTCTTCATTCTTTCAACAAACTGGATTAAGAAGGTTAAGTCAAAGATAAGATTATGCAAACCGCGGCCAGCCAGGCGGTTTGGCAATCTATTAATAACCTCTCTATAACCTATTCTTTACCTATCCTCAGAAAAATATTGGTACAAGAAGAGCAGGGTGAAAAAGTCTGTAGACAGAAGGCTTTGGGCCACTGTCTACGAAGCTGCGTAGCCATACAAGCGCGCAGCACAAGCGCACATTAAAGAAAGTATTTTTAGGACAATCCATGACCCTCTCTCTCAAACGAATCGGCAGCTTCGAAAGCGAAACTGGCGCTGAGATTGCTGCTTTTGATCCAGACAGATCGCTGCTATACGTCGTTTCTGGTGATACAACCTTACAGGTTCTCGACCTGAGTGACCCGGCTGCGCCCAATAAAGTGATCGCCCTAGATCTCGCTGAGCTGGGTGCGCCCATAGCCGGAGCTAACAGCATTGCCTACAGTAACGGCCTGCTAGCAGTTGCTCTCGAAAGTGAGACTGTAACAGATCCCGGTCTAGTTGCGCTGGTCAACTTAAACGACGTTGACTCTATTGACGATATTAATAGTGCGCTTCAAGTATTTTCAGTTGGTCCATTGCCCGATATGATCACCTTTACGCCAGACGGCAGTAAGGTGCTCGTTGCCAACGAAGGCGAGCCAGATGAGGGAGTCGATCCAGACGGTTCTATTAGCATTATTGACGTTTCTGGCGAGTTTGCAAGCCTGAGTCAGGAAAATGTAAAAACCGCTGATTTTCTTGAATTTAACGGTCAAGAAGATGCGCTGCGTGCGGACGGCGTGAGAATTTTTCCAGACGCGCAAACCGCTCAGGATGTTGAGCCAGAGTACATCGCAGTTTCTCCCGACGGCACGCAAGCATTTGTCACACTGCAAGAGGCTAATGCGATCGCTATTGTCGATATCGCCACGGCCACTGTTACTGAAATCAAGCCACTTGGTCTAAAAGACTTTAGTACCAAAGGTAACGGACTGGACGCAAGCGACAAAGACGGTGGCATCAACATTCAGCCGCAGCCTGTCTTTGGTCTGTACATGCCCGACTCTATTGCATCTTTTGAGTCCAATGGCGAAACCTTCTACGTCATTGCAAATGAAGGCGACGATCGCGGCGACGCAGACGAAGCCGGTCGCGGCGACGCGATTCGACTAAAAGACCTCGGTGATGTCATCTCTCTAGAACGCAACGGCCTCTCGCTAGACGAAAGCTTTGACGAAAGCCTGCTTGAAGACGAGGCACTCGGCCGTTTAACCGTCTCCTCCATAGACGGTGATACCGACGGCGACGGTGACCTAGACCAGATTGTCTCCTACGGGGGTCGTTCCTTCTCCGTACTCGACAGCAGCGGCAATATTGTGTTCGACAGCGGCGACCAAATCGCTCAAATCACCGCTGAGCTAAATCCTGAACTGTTCAACGCGGATGACGGCGACCCAGAAGAGTTTGATGCCCGCTCAGATAACAAAGGCGCGGAGCCAGAGGCTATCACCACAGGCGTCATTAACGGCACACCCTACGCTTTCGTTGGCCTGGAGAGAGCAGGCGGCGGCATCCTGGTGTATGAACTCTCTAATCCTCAACAGCCCGAGTTCATACAATACATCCGCAGCGATGAAGACATTGCACCAGAAGGCTTGGTCTTTATCCCCGCAGAAGATAGCCCTAACGGTCAACCATTACTCACGGTTGCCAACGAAGTATCCAGCAACGTAGCTGTCTATGAAATAGAAGTCCCTGACACATCAGACAACTTCACCCTACAGCTGCTGCACCTGGGAGACCAGGAAGCAGGCGTCCCCGCACTCGACGATGCACCTCGCGCCTCTGCGGTACTCAATGCCCTTAGAGAAGATTACGACAACACTCTCACTCTCTCTTCCGGGGATGCGATCATTCCAGGGGTGTTCTTCTCAGCGAGCGCAGAGGCCTATGGCGGCGCAGGCCGAGCCGATATTCTCATTCAAAATGAGCTAGGTATTCAGGCGATCGCATTTGGCAACCATGAATTCGACCTGGGCACTGGCCTGGTTCGCGACCTAATTGCTGGCGGCGAAGATGATCCTGAAACGCCCGACCTTGACGAATCTTTCGGCGGCACGCTCTTCCCTTACCTCAGCAGCAACCTCGACTTTAGCACCAGCGAAGACCTGACCGATCTAGTCGTTGAAGATGATCAGGCACCACTGCCAAACAGCATCGCCGCGACTACTGTTATCGACGTCAATGGTGAGCAAATTGGCGTAGTGGGTGCAACAACACCGACCTTGCTAACCATCTCTAACCCTGGCGATGTCACGGTGCTACCGGAAGACTTTGAGGGTGATCCGACGGCTGCTCAGCTAGACGCACTCGCCGCTGAAATCCAGCAAGACGTTGACGAGATGCTAGCAGCCAATCCGGGGCTAAATAAAGTTGTCGTGCTCTCGCACATGCAACAGATTGCCATTGAGCAAGAGCTAGCGGCTCGCTTGACCAACGTAGACGTAATCGTGGCAGGTGGATCGAACACTCGCCTGGCCGATGAGGACGATCGCTTGCGTGCTGGTGACGACGCGCAGGGAACCTATCCCATCTTCACAACAGATGCAGAGGGCAAGCCAGTTGCAGTCGTCAACACAGATGGTAATTACAAGTATATTGGTCGCCTGGTTATCGACTTCGACACCGAAGGCAATGTTATTCCTGACAGTTACGATCCGAGCATTAGCGGTGTCTATGCAACCGACGAGCAAGGGATTGCAGATCTTGGCGCAGAAGACCTGGTTGATCCTGAAGTTCAAGAGATTGTTGATACGCTAGAAGAGGTGATTGTTGCTAAAGAGAGCAACGTCTTTGGCATTAGTGATGTTTATCTCAACGGCTTGCGTGGCAGCGTCAGAACAGAAGAAACCAACCTGGGTAATTTGACGGCAGATGCAAATTTAGCGATCGCCCAAGAAACCGATGCCAGTGTCGTGCTCTCGCTTAAAAACGGCGGCGGCATTCGTGACGATATCGGCCAAAGGATTGTGCCAGCCGGCAGTACAGGCGAACCCGAACTGCTTCCCAATGAAGAGATCCCCGGCGTTAAGCCAGCCGGCGGCATTTCTGAAACCGATATTGCCAACACCTTGAGCTTTAACAACGGTCTCACCCTGTTAACTATCACCGCAGAAGAGCTACTGGAAGTGCTTGAGTACGGAATAGAAGCAAGCACCTTGGATGATGAAAATACTCAAGGCCGCTTCCCGCAGGTAGCAGGCATTGAATTTAGCTTTGATCTGACTGCGCAGCCAGGCGATCGCATTCAGTCTCTGGCGATCGTCGATGAAGCGGGCAACGACCAAGACGTGCTCGTCCAAAACGGTGAGCTAGTAGGTGACCCGAGCCGATCTTTCCGCATGGTGACACTAAGCTTCCTAGCAGAAGGGGGAGATGGCTATCCCTTTCCCACTCGCGATGTGGTCAACCTTGCACAAGACGAAGACGCCGCTCGTACGGGCGTGGCAACCTTTGCGCCCGACGGCTCTGAGCAAGACGCTCTAGCAGAGTACCTAGCAGCCAACTTTGATGAAGACACCCCCTTCAGCACAGCTGACACCAGCCGCGCTGAAGACACCCGCCTGCAAAATCTGGCTTTCCGCGAAGACACCGTCATCGACGGCGGCACGGGCGGAGGTCCAACCGTGCTACAAGGCACCGACAAAAACGATGTTATCCGAGGCACCGATGCCGACGAAATCATCTTCGGGGGTGACATTCGTGATCGCCTCATCGGCAACGGTGGCAACGACCAAATCTTTGGTGAAGGCGGCAACGACCTGCTCAGAGGCGGCGCAGGCGATGATTTGCTAGACGGTGGCATCGGCAACAACAAGATCTTCGGCGGCAGCGGCGACGATACCTTTGTGCTCAACGCTGACGGCGACTCTCGCATCATGGACTTCCGCATCGGTCAAGACTTAATTGGCCTAGCAGGCGGTCTCACCTTCGGTCAAATCGACATCATCAAGCGCGGCCAGAACGCACTAATCGCCGATGGAGACAACATCATCGGTCGTTTAATGAATACAGATGTTGCTGATTTGACAGCAGCCTCTTTCACCGAGCAAGCGTAGAAGCATAAACAGGTTCAGCAGTCGTAGCAAATCAACAAACTGAATAAAACTTAAAATCCCTCTTTCATAAAAGAAAGAGGGATTTCTTGTACTTATTCTCTCTGTAGCCCTACCTGCCAGTTATAGCGATCACCGAATGTATTCAGTGATCGCTAACTACTTAGCTCTACTACGCTGCAATCGGCATAAAGGCAGCCTCAGACAAATCATCAGCACTGACGTTTTGAACAGTCGCGAGCATCGCTTCGCCGAAGCCAATAACAGCATTCGAGCCCGACTGAGTAATACTCAGCTGACCAAAAGAGAGATCGCCCATAAGACCAATCATATCTATACCCACTTCAAAACCGACGATGCTATCGGTACCTTCATCCACAGCCAGCACAAACAGATCCGAACCACTATCAGGGCTATCGCCACCAAAGAGTGTATCGCTCCCCTGACCACCATAGAGTAAATCATCGCCTTGGTTGCCGTAGAGCATATCGTCACCCCGATCGCCGTAGAGTATGTCTGCCCCCCTCTCACCAAAGAGACTATCGTTGCCGACCCCACCGTTTAAAAGATCGTTGCCGTCACCGCCGTACAACAAATCGTCAGCAGATAAATCATCATCAGATAAATTATCAGCACCCGCCTCAGTTACATCGGTGTCGATGGCGTCACCCACTAGCTGGTCGTCGCCATCGCTGCCGTACAACATATCGTTCCCCAAACCGCCAATGGCCGTGTCATCTCCACCAAAGGCAACAATCACATCATTGTTCTCTGTACCTACTAGCTCCTCGGCTTCATTCGTACCATCTTGATAATCTGGCAGCGAATTCACACCAAAGAGCGTTTGGTACATAATCTGATAAATCTCGGTGTTGTCTACCGTCGCATTCAACAGATCAGCATTCATTCCGTAGCTTTTAGCCACAACGCTGCCAGCAAAATCAGAGGTACCCGACCAGGCAGTCACAAAGTTACCCATCTCGCCATCCAAGCTGGGTTTAGCCTCAAAGGTTGTCAGCGGTGGCACGCGGCCATCACTACCGTCAACTGGGTTTTGAAACGTTTCTTCATCGGTAGGATTAACATCCAGGGTGAGCGGCTCTAGCAAGGTCTCTGGCAGCGCGTCGCCAAAGGGTGTGGGCTGCCAAACCTGTACCCCGCCCGCTTCACTGTCGGCAGCGGTAATCAGTAAAGTGTTGGGATCTTCTTGCTGAATATAGTCCATTGCCACGCCTAGAGCCGCGTCCGCTCGCAGCGTAGCCTCTAGGGTACCAACAGAGTTGTTGTTGTTAGCAAGGTTATCTGTTCCCTCTTCCTCCATCACCACCATAAAGCCATCCTCATCAGCCGAGAGAATAGGCAGCGCGGCTTCTAGCATCTCTGCAACCGTGGGCTGATTCGTCGGCGTGCCGTCAGGTAGCAGCTGACCATAGCTATCAAGCTTCAGCGCCCGATTCTCTTCTTCTGTGTTGTCATTGTAGGTATCTTCTGCCGCAAAAATTCCCAGCAGCTGAGTAGTGTCTTCAGGAATGTTCTGCAATTCTTCCCGGTCAAAAACAACCGTAAAGCCAGCGGCCTCAGCTTCTTCAATCAAATTGCGGCCATCTTCTCGCACACCCTCCTGGCCAAAGCGACCCACAGTGCCTTCTGGCAAATAGTGGATTTCGCCGCCGCCCAAGATGACATTAACGCCCGATTCTAAAACCTGCTCAGTAATAGCTGTAACATCGCTGCGACTCTCCACTTCAGAGAGAAACGCGCCTGTACCCGGCTCAGCAATAAATCCGGAGTTGATGACGGCCGTCGACTTATCGGCTGCGATCGCTTCTTCTAAAATCGTTACCCCGCGCTTACCCGATCTCGAAACCACCGGATCGTCGAACTCATCTAGTCCAAAAGAGCCCGACTGCACCTTCACGCCCGTTGCATGAGTCACCGCGCCCCCATTTGAAGTACCCACTAGGCGATCGCGCATATGGCCTAAATGCACGCCAGAATCGGACATCATATC
>CALDSK010000239.1 GCA_937911865.1 uncultured Synechococcus sp. | reverse complement strand
CGGAGTGGCTGGTGGAAATGCCGGTAGAGGTCTCTTGGGCCAACATTCCCGGTGCCGATGAAATTGCCATTGAGAAGTTTACGGCGCTAGCGCAGTTTGACTTCTATATGCAGGTGCAAAAGCACTATACCGCCCACAATACCTCCGCCACCATCGAACTGCGGGAAAACGAGATCGATGGCCTCGCCCAACGCATTTCTGATGCCATCCAAAATGATGAAGGCTACATCTCCGCCGCCCTCCTCGCCCGCTTTGACAATCTGCAAACCTTTCCCCGGTTACCGTTTGAGCCGATTGATAAGGCAACCTATGACGACATGGTGAAACAGGTGAAAGCCCGTCGCGGCACGGAGGAGTTCCACACGGCGTTGTCGCGCTATGACCGAGGCGACTTAGTTGAGGCAGGCCCTGCCGGCTGCGACTCTGACAAGTGCCTCCTCCCTGAAAAAAAGCCTGATTAGGTTCTATCTCTGATTTGTTGCCCTGGCTTATCCCAAAAAGTCAGGGCTTTTGCATATCGCCCATAGGGTTAGCCTCGCAAAAGATGACTGCTCAAGTTTCGGAAATCTTCAGCAATCGTGAAATAGCCACCTATTTCTGGCTAGGAGTATTGCTTCTATGGATGCTTTCACAGCCAAAACTTCGTGCTTCCATATTCAATCTTTTGCGTGCGGCATTGAAGTGGAAGCTCGCAAGTTGTTTCATCATCATGGGGATTTATGCCTCTATAATAATCAACTTTCTCGTCTCATATGCTTTTCTAGAAATTTCGTATATTAAAGATTCGGTTTCATGGTTTATCTTTGCGGCCATTCCTCTTCTTTTCAAGTCTGTAAACACTAAAGAGAAGAACAATATCTTGAAAGAGATTACTTCCGATCTTTTTAAGTTCTCTCTTCTGACTGAGTTTGTAATCAGTTCATATACTTTTCCTCTGTTTGGAGAGTTGATTCTTATACCAGTAGCTTCATTTACTGTAGTGATTCAGTCTTTTGCTTCCACAAAAGAGCAATACAAGCAAGTGGAGAAAATTTTTAGTGCCTTAACATTATTGTGTGGTTTTTTTCTGATCACATTTTCTATATTCCAGGCTGCAAGAGATTTCCAAAATCTTGCTAGCATAGAAACCTTAATCTCAATCTTTTTGCCTTTTGTTCTATCCCTACTTACTGCCCCTATTATTTTCGCTATTGCCATTTATGGCACTTATGAAATGGTCGCCATACGATTAAAACTTGGTCGCAAGAAATCAAAATCCTTTATTATTTTTTCCGCATTGAGGATTGTCATACATTTTCACCTTCGGCTAAGAAAGCTGCGAGATTTTCTAGAAATTTATGGCAGTCACTTAACGAGAGCAACTTCCAAAAAAGAGATTGATTCACTTCTAGATGAATTTCCAGTTTTATAAGGAAATTTCTGTTTGTTAAAGCGAATCATTTCTAGAATGATGTTCAGTTTTGTACGCTGTGTGAAACAAAGTACGGCCCAACACTCAAGGGATACCTGATTTTGTGCTAAGCGTTATTTGTTTGGATTCCATGGGTACGGATAAAGTAGTTCGACACTGCGAGTTGTGGCTTTTCGTGTTTCGAATCGACTATCAAAGAAGTACCAGACATTAAATTTCCTCTCTTCAGGTCGAGTATCATAATCTAGATTTTCCCAACCTAAATGTCTTGCAATTTCAGAGCGAATGTGAATTTTCATGGGATTTGTTGCTTTTTGTTGCCAGGTCTCCATGACTGCACCCAAAAATAGATCACATATCTGAATAGCAGGCGTCTCTTTTGAATCTCTTGTAATCACGGATTTTACCGGATTAGTATTCGGGAATTCTTGGTTCAGGACATTGTTTGATATCACCTCGACCGCTTCATCAGCTTTCTTATATCGAGATGCGATTGGATCTACACGAACTCTGAATTCGTGTTCTCGTTCGGGATAGCGAACCAAAGCTCTTCTGATTTTGTTGGTCAAGAGCATAGTGAAGTGCTTGCGTCTTGCTAAATCCCAGTCATTGCCGTGAAATTCTCGCTTTACCGCATCTTTCCTAACTACTAAGCAATGAAAGGCCAACCACTGCCGCTTAAAAAAGTACTCTATTAACTCATCATAAAAATCTTTGTGCCTCAAAGACTGGGCTCTAGTCCATTTGCACTCTCTATTAAATTTGTGATTGGCACAAAGATTTCTGAAATCTTGTAGGAAGTCTCCCCTACGCTGATATTTCAACCACAAACTACCGAAGCCATAGTGTGACGAACCGTGGACTCCAGATTCGTCACAGGCTATTATCCAACTTCTTACACCTGGATTGTTGTTGAACTTATTTCTCCTATCTGAAGCTATGGGAATATGTTGCTTCGGAAATTTTATACATGCTAGCTTTAAAGCCTAAGTGTTGTGCGGCATCGCCAGAAATTAGTTCGTAGGTTGGGTGAGACAAGGTGAAACCTTTCTTTCAAGACGTTTTGGGACTACGTTGGCACTTCACTTGATCGACTTGTTGACAATTTAAAGGGGCGAAGAAACGAGTTTATTATCACCCTCAATCCTTAGAACAAGTGCTTTCTTATACATTATTTGTAAGAGCTGGAGTAAGGTCAGTGTTTTGGGGCTGCAATCAAGCCCTGTTTGGCAGGATTGTCATGGATGTATTCGACAGGTTGGGCAAATCGGTTTCATCGCGGATTTGATATTCCCCAAACCAGCGCTACCAAACCGCCTGCTCCCCTTTCTGCTTCCTGCGATATCGCGAAGCTGAGACCTCTGCATTAATGTCAACAGGTGATTGGGCCTTGGCTGCTCGGAATCGCGATCGCTGTGCTGCGTTGCGGTTTTTGAGGTGCGATCGCGATCGCCAGGCTCACTTTACTCAGCAATGATGCTCTGCGGTGTTGCAACCGTGATGCCAGGAACTTGTGTAAAGTCCTGAGTATTGAACGTCAGCAAATGTGTGACTCCGTGAGTCAGCATGGCCGCTGCAATTCGCGCATCATGGGCACGTTTCCCTTTGATGTCCTGGTCAGTAACCAGTTCTAGCCAAATTTGAAACGTTTGGGAAGTTTCTTCCAGTAAACGAAACGTTGAAAATAGTGGGTTGATGAATTCACGGACCTGTGACGTAGAAAATCCCAGACCATTGGCTTCTGGTGGACGAGTTGAGACGACCCAAAATTCAGCTAAAATCTGAGCCGTGAAAACGCAGTCGTGGCCTTCTCTCAATAATCGAGCCACCGCTGACTTTACTAGCGGATGCCTTTCATCCAAGGTGTTACAAAATCGCAAAACGATATTTGTATCGAGGAAATAAGTTGCCATTAATCGTAGATCGTAGCTCGGTCAAAAGCTTCATCAGGCAAACTATGACCAACTTTCGGCAAATTCGATACCCATGCTAGAAAAGCTTCGGCTTTTTCCTGAGGCGATTTTTCAGCGTGTCGATTCCACGGCTGATCTGTGTCTTCCTCTAACGCCGAGACAAACTTCGCCACTAGCTGTAGCTGCGTTTCATCGAGTTTTTCAAGTCTTTGTTTCAGTTCCTCAACACGCATCTCTACAGCCTCTCAGCGCTTTGACTTGATTCTAATCTGATTTGCCAAGCACTAACAAAAAGCAAACCATAGGCTAAGGTAAGTCTGCGATCGCTGCGATATGAGATGGGGTGGAGGGGCGATTATGCTAACTCTTTGGTAGTCAGATAGTTTCCTCAGCTAAAAGTTGGCTCTCAATGCGCTCATATTCATCCTCTAGCAGCCAATCTTTTGCCGCTGCATAGTCTGAGTGAGTCACCACCAACTGATAATTGGCATCCGGCTTGAAAATACGACAAGAGCCATCGCGATCGCCAATCAGCATCAACACCCTAGGCGGAAACAATACTGGGTCAACCCAAAGCTCTAGAAACTGCCAGGTTTTAGCTCGTTCTGCGAGGGCCTGTTCTTGGGATAGCATGATACTCTCCAGTCGCTTTTACGATTTTAATCTCGCCGTAGTAGAGCGGGGTGCGGCTGCCGTCTATCTTGATGATGTAACCAATTGTCTCTGAGAAATAGAGACCATAACGTTCGTAATCATCCGTTTCA
>CALDSK010000238.1 GCA_937911865.1 uncultured Synechococcus sp. | reverse complement strand
AAAAGGGGTCTCTGTAAATCTGACACTTATTGGCAGCTCATTCCTTATCTGGGGTATCTCCATAATTTACTGAGTGCTAAAGCACCTCAATAATAAAATTATTTCTAGCTAGCTCCCGGCGCATTTTGGGATAGTGGACCGGATTAATTTTAAGCACCGTGTCTTTTTGTTCCAATACCTCTAAATTTCGCAGCGCCTGCACCTGATTATTTACAACATTGGGCGGATCGCCTAAGCTTTGAGCCAGTGCGGTAACCGTTAAGTCGCCATGCAGCATCAGCGAATACAGTAAATACAAGTCGCTCTGGCTTAAATCAGGTAAGGGTGGCAGCTTAGGTGTGTCTACGACAAGTCTGTACTCTTGCTCAGATGCTTCGGTGCTATCAGATTCTTCAGCGCCGTCATTTGTCTGCTGAACTTGTAAATCGGTCGCTTCTTTTATTTCTTCTTTTCTCTGGTATCTTTTTGAAGTTTGGTCCGCAGCGGCTTTAAGAATGACTTCTTTCTCACTGCCGTCTGTTGTCGGATTGCTGATAGTTGTTTTTACCTGGCGATAGCGCAGAGACTTAATAAACAGCTGAAGCGCGACTTCGCTGACACCATCAGAAATATCTGACAGCCGGTTAAAGTAATTCTGTTCAGGGCTGTTATTATCTTCATTGCCCGTATCGCCCGGCAGAACGTCTTCTTTAAAGGTGCGAAGGGAAGACGCTACAGAGGCATTAACCTCCTGAGAGAGTTCTGAGATCATCTCACTGGGCTTATTGAGGTCGATGTTTAGATCTAATAAGTCTTTTGGGTTTTGTAGTCGCTTGTGTAGCGCTGCGTTTGGAAAGTAGATGGAAAACCTCTCAACGAGTGGATGCAGCCAGCTCTGTAGGTCTTCTCCAGAGAGTCTGGGCAGTCTAATGGTTTTGCCACAGTAGGCATCAAACTTTAGCGTAGACTTGAGATATTCCCAGCCGACAATCCCGCTGCCAACAATCCAGAATTGATCCCGGTTGCGCGGCAGTAGCTCTTGTAAGTAATCTAGCCCGTCTAGCCCATCGGCGCTGCGTAAAAAACACCAGCAGAGATTAGGAATGATCATCAAAGTTTGCGATTTATCATCATCATTGTCATCCCTTTCTTTTGCCTCCTCTAAAGCCAGATTGAGCTTGTCTTGAATCTGTTGCTTTATGCTGTTGACTTTAGCTGGGCGCTCTACCCAGTCTAAAATGCTAACCTCTAGCGGTTCTTTCTCGTCGTTGTTACTATTGTCTTCTTTAATCAGCTCAACGCTCTCAATCAATACCCTTGAAACAGCAGAGACCGGCTCGCACATAAGAACGATTGAGTTTGCAGATGCGTGAGGAAGCGCCTGCCACTGCCCTAGCGCGTCTTTTAGTTTTTCAACAATCGCTTCTTTTTCTCGGGGATAAACCGTTAGCTCGTTGGCCGCGGCTACTAGCTCTTCGCTCAGCGATTCGGGCATGTTAAAGAGCGCTTCTTCAGGAACGGGCTCTTGCTGCGGGTCTTTGGCAAACAGCGATACCCGAAAAGATCGCTTTTCGAGCAGCCACTGTCTGAACTGTTGAAGCTTATTGGCCATCGCAGCTACTGTCCATTTTGGCTTTGGGCACGCTGATTTTTTACCATGGTCAGGACCGATCGCGACAGGTTGAGTGCTCGGGGTGGAGTGCTCTCTGGCTGTACAGGCCACCCTTCACGCTGGTTGGCTCTGTCTCCGTCGGTTTCTTCTGTTTGGTCGTGGAAAAGCACCTGTTGAGTAGGGAAAGGCAAATCGATGCCTGCGGCAACCAGTCGATTACAGACGTTTTCAAGCACCCAGTCTTGAGACTGCATGTAGTCGGCGCGGCGGGGCGGCTCAATCCACCAGCGAGCGCGAATGTTGATAGTGCTATCTGCTAAATCAACGACTAGGGCTTCTGGGGCAGGATCATCGAGAATCTCACCGTGCTCTCTGAGCACTTCCATAATGACTGCTTTGGCCTTGGCAATGTCGTCGCCGTAGCCGATGCCAATGTCGTACTGTAGGCGTCTGCGATCGTAGGCTGTGTTGACTGTAACAGCGTTAGTAAATAGCTCGGCGTTGGGAATCACGACGCGGCGACCGTCGTAGGTGCGAATGGTGGTTGCGCGCGTTTCGATATGCTCTACGGTACCTTCGTAATCGCCGAAGATAATCTGGTCATCCATACTGAATGGCTCGGTGAGCAGAATTAGGATGCCCGCTAAAAAGTTTTGCAAAATGTCTTTAAAGGCAAAACCAATGGCGACACCCCCAATGCCCAAAGTAGCCAGTGCATCTGCTGGGTTGAAGCTAGGAAAAACAACGGTGGCGGCAATCAAGAAGCCGAGAATGACCAGAGCGCCTTGGGCTAAGCGACCAAAGACGAGGCCGACATTGCGAGTATCGCGATCGCGCGTTTGCCTTTTTACAAAGCTACGAACGACTCTTCCCACAAACCAAAAGATGGCAAAAATGACGATACCGATCACTAGATTGGGTAGGAGAGCGATCGCGCCAGAAACCATCTGCGATATTTTTTCGGTTGCTGCCGATAGTGAAATAGATTCACCCATAACTGCTACATACTCTTTTTCTTATTTAGAGCACAACCGTATCAGTCGATGTTCGGCTATGCGATCTATCCAGAGAAATCTCTACCGGCTGAAATGTATGTCTGTAGCAGTGCTTTCCTCTATCTAAAGGCATAAAAAAGTGTCGCCGTTTGCTGTGAAATGCTCACATAAGGTATAGATACTGGCGCGCATTACATTACCTTTCTGGTGTGTAACATGCGTCTTTTGCTAGAGAAGAAGGCAGGTGGCCATTTCTTATACTGAGAAGCGAAAGATACGAAAGATCCTACTAAAAAAGAGGTGTCATCGAACCAGCTTTCGATTGCCCTCGTCCTAGCTAGCGTATTCTATTTCGCTGTGTTTTTAGCTTTATTTTTAAATTATGGTTCTCCCCGAGCAATCGTCCTCAAAGCTTCTGGTTGTAGATGACATGCCAGATAATCTATTTTTGATGGAGGCGATCTTAGGTGACGTGGATGAATACGACCTTGACTGTGTTGACAATGGAGAGGCCGCGCTGGCTTCTATTGAGGATGCTATTCCCGACCTTATTCTGCTAGATATAATGATGCCGAATATGACCGGCTACGAAGTCACTCGCCGCATTCGCGAAAACAAATCGCTGCCGCATATTCCTATCATCCTTGTGACCGCGCATGAAGAGCTATCTGCAGAGAGCGCTAAGAGAGTAGGCGCAGATGGTTTGATCTACAAGCCTTTCGATATTCAAGCGGTGCTCTCTCGGATTGAAGATACGCTCCAACAGAAAAAGCGTCAGAAAAAGGGCGAATACGAGCTGTGCTGTTAGCAGGGCTATGGCGAACTGCTCCATTTGAGTCTGACACCTGCTCAAAGCGGCTTCTCAGCGGTAGTATGCTAGGAAGCATCTTTTCTTAGCGATAGGTGTGAGGGTATGTATGGAACGACTAACGGCGCTGTTAGGTATAGGCGTCTTTGTTGGTTTTGCCTGGTTGACGTCAACTAATCGTCAGGCGATTCGCTGGCGGCCAGTACTCTGGGGTTTTGCGCTACAGATTGCTTTTGCGCTGTTGATTTTACGAACGGCTGTCGGTTTTTCTGCGTTTAGCTGGCTGGGCGACCGGGTCAGCAGCTTTTTAGACTATTCGGATGCGGGTGCCTCATTTGTATTTGGCGAAAGCTTTCAAGATTTTTTCTTCGCGTTCAAAGTACTGCCGACTATTATTTTCTTCTCAGCGTTTATTAGTCTGCTGTATCACTACGGTATTTTGCAGCGGGTGGTGGGTGTGATCGCCTGGATCATGCAGCGCACTATGAAAACTTCAGGCTCTGAAACCCTTTCTGCAGCAGGTAACATTTTTGTCGGGCAAACAGAAGCGCCACTATTAATCAAGCCATATGTAGATTCTATGACACTGTCTGAGCTGCACGCGGTTATGACGGGCGGCTTTGCGACTGTTGCAGGCGGTGTGTTAGCGGCCTATGTTTCTTTTGGTATTCCTGCAGAGCACCTGATAGCGGCCTCAGTGATGTCTGCGCCCGCTGCCTTGGCAATGTCAAAGATTATGCTGCCTGAAACTGAGATATCGCCTACTCAGGGGCAGGTGAGTATAGCCGTTGAAAAGACTAATGCTAATGGTATAGATGCGATTGCCAGTGGTGCTTTAGACGGTCTGCGTCTAGCGCTGAATGTGGGTGCAATTATTATTGCTTTTCTAGCTATTCTGGCTGCATTTAACGCGCTAATCGGTTTTCTCGGCACGCTGGTAGGTATTGAAGAGCTTTCGTTAGAGCTGATTTTGTCGGTTTTGCTGGCACCTGTTGCCTGGCTGATGGGCGTTCCCTGGGCCGATTGTAGCGAAGTGGGTACGTTGCTCGGGAAGAAAACGATTCTCAATGAGTTTATCGCCTACCTAGATTTGCAGGCGTTGATTGAATCAGAAGCGATTTCAGAGCGAGCGGTCATCATAGCTACCTATGCGCTTTGTGGGTATGCTAATATTGGCTCTATCGGTTTTCAAATCGGGGGTATCGGCGGCATTGCACCGAACCGTCAGGCGGATTTAGCGAGAATCGGGTTTCGGGCCATGGTGGCAGGGACATTAGCCTGTTTTACAACGGCTTGTATTGCTGGTGTTCTGTTGTGATACTTTTGATGAGGCCTGTTGTCAGGCGCAGAGAATTTTGCATAGCCTGAAGTAAATCTCATTTAGGGCTGTTACGTGAAAGGCTTCCTCATTTTTTGCGAGGTTGGGATAAGCCCATAAGGTTGCACAGTTTGTAGACGATCCGCGCGCCTACGTTGCCATCCCATTCGTTGGGGCCAACTTCGCAAAGGTCAAAGCCGATGATTTCTCTGGTGTCTGCGACTTCTCTTAGCAGGCAAAAGGCTTCGTCAAGCGCGAGGCCACCTGGAACGGGGGTGCCAGTGGCCGGGCACAGCTTAGGATCTAGGCCATCAATGTCGAAGCTGATGTATACCTGCGCTGGCAGGTCAGCAACGATTTGCTGGCAAAGGGTGTACCAGGGAGTGCCTTTGTAGCGCGATCGCTTTAACGCTGTATCGTGATACAAAAATACTCTCTCTTCTGCTTGTGCAAAGGCCACTTCGTTGGGAGCGACATCGCGAATGCCTACCTGCACTAGCCTGGACACTTGAGGCAGCTTCAACGCATTACGCATAATGGACGCATGAGAAAATTCAAACCCCTGATAGGCGTCTCGCAGGTCGCAGTGGGCGTCGATATGCAAAATGCCGAAGCTGGGATGCTTTTGGGCAAGGGCCTGCATAGCGCCTAGCGGAACGCTGTGGTCGCCACCGACAATACCCACTTTCTTTCCCGCATTGATTGCCTGAGCTGTCTTTTGAAGCAGCCACTGGTTTAGCTGACGGCAGCCTGCGTTAACAGCCTTTAACTTTTTGGGGTCAGGCAGGACGCCTTTTTCGGTCTCTGATACGATTGCTTGAGCGAGCGATCGCAGCTTTTGATTTTTCTGAACAATCCAATCTGGTACGGGTGGCATATACATGCCCTGCTTCCACCCCTCCGGATTGTCGTAGTCGTAAAAATCTAGCTGAGGTGAGGCCGCCAGCACAGCCTGAGGCCCCTGTGAAGTGCCGCTGTGAAATGACACTGTGACCTCCCAGGGCACGCCGATTACAATAATATCGGCTGTGTCATAGTCAAACGGAAATCCAAAGAGACTGCCGTTTTCAATCCCGACACCGCTGGGATCAAAGGTCTCTACAATTTGTTGCTTACGGATCTGTTGTTTTTGGCGGGTTGCCTTTTGTTCTTTTAGATCCACGGTTAGTCACGCGCCAGCATGGTTTTGATAAAGGTGGGCAAACAGAAGGCCGCCTGGTGAATGTCGCTGTTGTAGTACTGTAGGCTGTGCGCAGTGGCGAATTCGGTGGCAGCGGTAGGGTTGAGCGATCGCACCGGATGCGTGCCGTCTTTGGTTCCGTAGGTAAAGCTCCACATGCCGGTCGGATAGGTTTGAATAAACGCTAAATAGGTATGGATATTCGCTTCACCAAAAATGTCTTGCAGGCAGTGGGTGAGCTGTACGAAGGCCGTTTGGTTGAACCGGGGTGACTCGCTCTGGGCTACCATAACCCCGCGAGGCGTCAAACAGCGATAGACGTCTTTATAGAAGCTGGTGCTAAATAGCCCGGTTGCAGGCCCCACCGGATCAGAAGAGTCTACTACGATGCAGTCAAAGCTTTCGTCGCTCGCGCTGCGCAGATACTCAATGCCGTCCCCAATCATCAAATTCAGCTTGGGATCTTCTAACGCAGAAGACAATGACGGTAAGAACTCGCGCGACGCACGAACAACCGCCTCGTCAATTTCTACCATCGTTACACTTTCTACCCGGCTGTGGCGCAATATCTCACGCACGCTACCGCCGTCGCCGCCGCCGATAACCAGCACTTTTTTAGCTGGCTGCTCAACGGCAGTCATCGTGAGCATGGGCACATGAACGATCATCTCGTGGTAGGCCGTTTCATCCTTTTCGCTGCACATCACCATTTTGTCAACGGCGAGCATTTTGCCGTATTTAAATGTGTCAAATACTTCTACTAGCTGATACGGTGACGCCTCTCGAAATAGCGGCTTTCCCCTGTGCCGAATCGACAGTGCAATATTCTCATCGCGGTCGGTAAACCAAACGCTGCGACTGTGTTTTGGCGGCATCAGCTGCTGCGTTTTCTGATCGCGCAGCTCGCCGAGATCAACGTCTAGCTTTTCTAAAAGGTCTAGCTGTCCGCGGTTAATCTCTATCGCCGAACCGTGAGCTGCCTCAAAGGCTGACTTGAGCGCGTCGTAAGACACCCACGGATTGACCGAGTCGCCGCAGGTAAACAAATCTACCGCCGCGTAACCGTATTCAGGCCAGGTATGAATAGCCAAATGACTCTCTTGAATCACAACGACTCCTGACACACCAAAGGGAGAGAAATGATGAAATACAGAGCTGATGATCGTGGCACCTGCCTGCGCAGCCGCGTCGAGCATGCCTTGTTCAATTCGAGGAATATCGTTCAAGATTTCGGCTGAGCAGCCATGAAACTCCACCAGAATATGTCGACCCAAAGATTTCATCGCTCTTTTCGGGGCGCTGGGGTGAGCATTGCCCATTGCGCCAATAGAGATATCGCCAGAAACATCGCCAAAAATCCTTTAGAAACACCGTTAAAACCCATCCAAAAATACACTACAAACACCCCCTCATTACTTTTCAAGCAACCTTGAAAAAGCTTCAGAAATGATTCTGCTGCGTCGGTTTTGACAAAAACCGCTAGTCTATTGTGTGTAGACAGTGCACAAAGGGAGAGCCTTCATGAATTCAGGAATGAATGCAGGGGGTGGGTCACAGGCCTCGGCGTCACCGTTGGGCGATCGGTACAAGGTCGTGCGTGAGCTAGGTCGCAGCGAATTGGGGCAAACCTATTTGGCGGATGATTTGAGCCGCTTTAATGAACCCTGTGTGGTTAAATCCTTTGTTCCGCCTGTCGAAGCGCCTGCGGTGATAGAAGATGCCAAGGCTTTGTTTGAGCAAGAGGCGGGTGTGCTACGCCAGATAGATCATGCTCAAATTGCTCAGTTTCGTGAGCTGCTACAGGTTAGTTCTGCTGAGGGCGATCGCTTATTTTTAGTACAGGACTATATTGAAGGGCCGACCTATCAGCATTTGCTTCAGGAGCGACGGCGTGCGGGTGGTCACTTTGGTGAAACCGAGATTACTCAGCTGCTATACGAACTGCTGCCAGTACTGTCTTACCTGCACAGTATGGGGATTATTCACCGCGATATTTCACCTGAAAATATCGTGCTTAGACGGACAGACGGGCTGCCAGTACTGATTGATCTCGGAAGCGTGAAAGAAACGGTGAATGCCGTCTGCAACCGGCTGGCGATTGGTGGCAGTGGCACAACGTTTGCTCGCAGTGGAAAGATGGGCTACATGCCGCCTGAGCAGGTCACGACAGGCCAGGTGGATTCTACGACCGATCTCTACGGACTGGCCGCTACGCTGATGGTATTAGCGAATGGGCAAGATCCGCAGACGCTACACGATACTGCTCAGGGCAGCTGGATCGGATTTGATACGCTCAGTCCTAAGCTAGGCGCAGTTCTTGCCAAAATGCTAGAGGTGTATCCTAACGACCGGTTCCAAAATGCGGATACGGTTTTGGCTGCGCTTAACAGCTCTCAGTCTGTAGACGCTACAGATAGGTTTGCGACTGGTATGGCCGGCGGTATTGCGGGTGGAGTAGCCGGTGGTTTCGCAGCAGCTGGCATGGCCGGTGGTATGGCTGACGATGTGGCTGTTAATGGCAACGCGATTTATCCGCCGGTTGAGACTGAATTACTTGAGAACGACGGCTTTAGTGAGGATGTCGTCCAGCAGGCTGAGGTGGTCTATGAGGACAGCACGGGTATTCAGATGGCTGCGGTCGATGGACGCGCTGACAGTAAAGGCGTTTCATCAACCTACGAGACGACCCTGGCTGCGGCTGAGTCAGGTGTTCATGAGCCAGATATCGCAGAAGAAAGAATTACCAGAAAAGATTCGCGGCAGGCGGTGTTACCGCTGTTGATTTTGCTGGGCGTGTTTGCAACTTTTCTCGGTTTAGCATGGATGCGTTCGGCACTCACCAACCGTGATTCAGCAGGTTCACAGGCGGACGTTGGCGATGTGATAGCGCCTGTCGATGAGCGTCCGGGCGGTTTTTCTGTGGAGGAAGCGGCCCGTAGACAGGAGATTCAAACCCGCCGAGAGGCCATTGGACTAGAAGAAGGTACGTTTGTTCGAATGGTGGATCAGCTCTTTTACGATGAGTATCCTGCCCTACTGACGAGTGGCCCTGAAGGGGGACGCAAGGCCCTATCCGATAACCCTGAAGATGAGCCTTTGCGGATTCGTTGGGATAGTAATGCGCTAGATCTGTTGGATAAGTTTGATGGACACCTGAGTCAGCAGAGTTTGGCCAGATTGGGCAGCTATAGCGAAAGCGATCGCGCCCGGTGGCAGGCTCAAGTTAATGATGTAGATGTGAGTGAGCGATCGCTCTTTGACCTGACCGATGCGAAGTTTTTAAGCCTGTTCCCTGCGCAGGGGGGTGGCGACTTTTTGAATCAGCCAATTGGGCAGTTTTACTATGCGATCGCTGAAGATAAAGCGCAGGCGATCGCCGAAGGCGCCGCCCGAGAAGACGTTCGCTTTGCAGCAGGTGCCCTCAGTCAGGACGTGGCTAACCAAATCGGCCCCGGTAATGGCAAGGTATACACGCTACCGCTCAATGCTGGTCAACTCTTGCGTTTAAACTTGAACACCTCTCAGGCAGAAAGCACGTTGCTCTCTGTATATCTGCCGAATCCTACGGATGATAACCCAGCTATCATTGCCGATTCAGAACAAACTACCTGGTCTGGTGAAGTCAGCCAAACCGGCGTATACGAGATTGTTGTTGTCAATCAGTCAGATACTATCATCAGCTACAGCCTTGCGCTTGCTGTTGACAATGTCTCGACGAGTCCTGCTGTTGAACCTGAGAGAGAAAACCTGCCGCCGATTTTGTCAGAAGAAGAAAGTGATACCGGCAGTGCTGAAGAGAATACTGCTGAAGACGATACTTCCACTGAAGACTCGTCTACAACAGAGTAGCGATCGCTGCGTATCCCTTTCTACAGATCTCTTATAAAAGAATCAACCACCTGTACAAACTCAGCGGTAGACTCGTACGGCAGTACATTTCGCCCTGGAATACTCACCCCAGTAGCCCGAGGAAAATGATCTAAATAGTCTTGCAGGCGCTTGCGTTTGTCGGCTGTTGTTTTTGACGCGTCCATCTGTTTGGCAACCGCGCGATCGATGGTAGAAGCCGCCTCCCCCATGACGACGACAACTGGCTGCTGAATACGGGCGATCGCCTTTGAATAGTCCTGCCGCCAGAATCCCGCTAAGAAAGAAAACACAGCGTATCGGCTGTTCATGTCTTGCGAACCAGCTTCTAGCATAGTGAGCCAATCGTCGGTTACATCGCCACGCTCCTCAAACAGCTGTCTTTCTGAAAAAGACTGTAGAAATGACTCACGGCGAGCGTAGCGATAAAATGCATTGCCCAACGGTGACGATAGTAGTGTCCAAGCAAGCTGCGTTTTCCAAGCAGCTGTTTGGTTACTCATCAGTGGCCAAGCAGGCGGGCCCGATAACACCAGTCCTTTTACGTACTGGCTTGCTGGTAGAGACACTAGCTCTACCGCAACTGGCAAAAGTGCGCCTTGCACGACCACCACAACGGGCCCTTTAATGACTTGCTCAACCAAAAAAGAAAGCTGCTCAGCCCAGTCTTTAGGGCTGTAGGCCCGCTTAGGCATAGCACTGTCGCCGCAGCCTAGCAGGTCAGTATTGTAAATACGCGCTTTGCTTTGGCTCTCGGCCCACTGTTTGATAAACGGCCGCCAAAAATTACTGGAGAGTCCTACGCCAATTGGGTGAACCAGCAGCAGTGCCGGTTGATGACTGCCTTCGGTCTGCTGGGAGTTCTGTTGAGGCTCTATACAGTTGTAAACGCAGCGATAGCCTTGCCAAATATAGAATTCCATGTTTTCTAGCGTTACAGCAACTTATACCGCTGTCAACGATTTAGGCGCATAACCGCGTACAGCCGCTTGCTGAGTACTCTTCTCCTCCGAGGAGGCTTGTGTTGAATCTTGCTCTTCTTCGCTCGGTGACGTGCCTACTTTTAGCTGTTCTTTTTTTAGCTGTTCTTCCTTCAGCTGGCCGTCCTGCAATACTGCCGCGCGCCAGCATACGGACTCTAAACAAGCACCTCTAAGCTTCGCGCCCGTTAAGTCTGCGCCCGTTAAGTCTGCGCCCGTTAGGTTAGCACCGCGCAGGTCACCGTAGCAGAGCTTTGCACCTCGTAAATCTGCGCCAGCTAGACAAGCGCCGCGTAAGTCAGCCAGTCGAAAATCGCTGCGGTGCAGGCAGGCACCACTCAAGTTAGCATTGCTGGCAATACAGCGCACCAGCATTGCCTTATGCAAATTGGTCCACAGCAGGCTAGCATCGCTCAAATTTGCTCGCCATAGCGTTGCGCCCGTCAGATTGACGCTATTGAGCAAAGCGTTTTGAAGATTTGCACCTGTTAAATCAGCCCAGCAAAACCGAGCATCGAAAAGCTGTCTGCCGCTTAGGTCACTTTCTCGCAAGTCAATGCGGTCAAAATTTCGCTGACCTGCCGCATACTCTGCGAGCAGTCGATGTGCAATAGGTTGGGAAGCGTGCATGGACCTGCCAAGTTGAGATACCAAGTGCTGAACTCAAAGCCAATGTGGCCATTGAGTTCAGCACCTAGCGGAGCGAATAACTTGTAGTGTTAAGTTAATTATCGCTAATGTAACAAATTGTAACTATGGTTGCAATGTCTTCGATAAATCGACGAGGCGGCCGTTTACTCCGTGACCATGACGTTAGTTGTAAGCGTTGCTGCTCCGATTCAGTTTTTTATATAGACAGGCTCGCTACGCCCCAGTTGTCTGACCCCAGTTGTCTGACATAACAGACATTTACCTTGACGAAGGCACTCGTTATGATTTTGTTAAAAATCGTTTACATTTCGTAGCGATAAGATACATTGCTTTTACTCAGCAAGCGCTCAGCTGATTGAAGGCCATCTACTGATGGCCATGAGTCGCTTGTTAGAGGTGTGTTCTTGACTTCTTGCCTTTTCTGGTCTGTTTATGCCTCAATCTTCTGAGCCCACAGGGCTATCGGTTGAAAGCAACACGGCACTCGCTCGTTATGCAGCGCAGCATAACTGTTGGATAATACTTTGTTATTTGGGGCCGCAAGGTATCACCCTCCATGCTATCTGTGTCTCTGTAGCTGATAGCAACAATATTTTCTGTGATATCCAAGGATGGTTTAGCACCAGTGGTACACCGCTTTCAAGTTACGAGATAGAAACACATCGGCAGCTAGTATGGGTAATTCGTGGCGAACCCTTTACCTCTAGCGATGACAAGGAGGAGCAACTTCAGTCTCTGCGTCTGTTTGCTTTAGATGTAATGAGACCCGATATAGAGGCCATGCGTGCTACTAAGCCACATAACCCCTTTTCTTAATCTTTAGGCTATGTGGCTTTTGCCCGGTTATTAAGGATACTTTTACCGGCTGGAATTGTATCTGAAACTGTATATATTAATTGCATCTAGTAGACGGGCCGCCGCGCTGCGCAAACCGTAGACCAGGTGTCGAAATCCATTCGAGCATCCAATAAGCCGCTGATTTCGCCTCGATGTCCAACCAGCCGCTCGCGGTTGAGAGAGTTAGGCTCTGTATACATGGTGAGCTGATCGATGGTGGTGGCGGCGCAAACCCAGTCTTTTTGCGCTCTAGCTCTGGTCAGGCGAGCTTCTAGCTGATCTATTTCCCACTGACGAGCGCTCATACGAGCATGTTCTATGTAATAGGCCATGTTGTCGGCAGCGGCTAGCGCGTACGGTTGGTTGGGCCGAAGTTCGAGCGCTCGGCGAAAGTTGACCAGCGCTGTATTGAAGTCGCCCTGTCTGGAATAGGCGTAGCCGATGTTCATCAGCTGGTCGAAGGTAAGAGAGGGGGCTGTAGACGCTGCTGAATTAGCGTTAGATGGCTGAGGCAAAGCTGTCGCTGCTGTTGTAATGGCAAGCAGCCCTATTAACGAGAGACGGCAGGCAGCACGATGAAGAGTGGGTGTGAGCTTTTTGTGTGCAAGCGGCAGCATAGCAATCACTAATTTACTAGTTTATGGATGTAGATAGGATGAGGCGTACCACAGCGTAGGCTATTGTACGGAGAGCGAGCATGGGTAAAATCGACCAATCCTTATGCTTAAACCGACAAGCGCTTATCAGAATCTGCGCAAATCTACAGATAATTTGAGATGATTACCTTGGGAAAGCGCGCCCAGAAAGGACAATGAAACCCAGTTCAGATTCCTCCGCTAGCTTGCAGATATGGGTCGATGCCGACGCTTGCCCAAATGCCATAAAGGAGATTTTGTTTCGAGCGGCAAAGCGAACCTGCTGCCCACTGACGCTGGTTGCTAATCACCCAGTGCAGGTTCCGGCCTATGTAGAGATGCTGGTGGTGCCTGCTGGCTTCGATGGTGCTGATGACAAGATTGTAGAGCTGCTGAATGCTGGGGATTTGGTCGTGACCGCAGATATTCCGCTGGCGGCAAAAGTTTTGGATAAAGGCGGTTATGTCTTTAACCCGAGGGGTGAGGAATATACGGCTAGAAATATTAGCGATCGCCTCTCGGTCAGAAATCTGTTGGAGTCTTTTCGAGGGGGCGCGGAGCCTGTCGGCGGCGGGCCACCACCGCTGAATAATCGCGATAAGGCGAATTTTGCTAATCGCCTCGACCGCTTTTTAGCAAAGCATCAAAAGTAGGCGGCGTTTCTTGCTGTCTACAGTCCTGAGCTTTGTACTTTGTAGTCAATTTCCTCTACGGGCAGGTTTTCGTTGTCCCAGTCGCTGTAGCGAATTTGCAGCCGCTGTTCGGCGGCATGTTCTACGAGCCTGCCGCCGTAGAGGTGGGCTTCGGTACCCAGGCTTTGGATGCGAACCTTACCGTTAAATACGGTGGCGCGAGCTAGATAAATAACCAGGTCGTCTCTAGAAGGGCGGTTGACGGTTGTACTGGCGGTCAGGTGCGCTAGGCCACGTTCGTCTAGCTCTTGGGTGAGGGCTAGGGCTGTGTTGCGGATGCCTCGAATAGCTACGATGCTAGAGGCGATCGCCATGGTTATATCTACACCTTCATCGGTCAAAACTTGATGGGTGGACAGATACTGAAAATTCTGTTCTCCTAAGTCGTCTCGAATGCGACGGTGGATCAAGTTTTGCGGACGATAATTGTTTAGCGCCCCGACAATTGCACCGCAGGCGGCTCGCGGTTCGCGCCAAGGGGACTCACGCGTTTTGCCGTAGGTCATGTAGTTTTTGCCATCTTCGCCTTTGCTGTCATCAATCAGGCGGCCTACGTGGGTTTTTAGATCGATTGCGACGAGTGAAATGGACTGCGGGTTGCCGGCGTATAGCTGATGCTTAAGCTGTTCGTCTAGCTCATGGGCAACGGTGACGTGGGCCAGGGTTGCCCCGTTGTCTGTGCCGCCGCCGGCTGGGAAAAAGGCCTCTAGCTTCAGCTCGCCAATTTCTGAGAGGGTGGCAAAGCGGGAGGCGACGACATCTCGGTAGCGCTTGGTGGCTTCGCCCTGATGAATGCGATCGCCACAGTTGGTATAGGCCAGAGTTGTAACGACGCTTGGCAAACTGAGATCAGCACCGCAGGCCTTCATATCGGTTGGGCTGTAGGCTGCAAACTGCAGCTCGTCTCTTAATATCTGTAGTCCTTTGATGAGCGCGTAGCGATCGCTCACTAGCTCATTGAGATAGTTGTGATAGGCATTTCGCTCTGTGCCAAAGCTAGCGGCCAGCTGCCAAAACGTATCGACTCGATGTTGGGTCGCAGCGGCGTCGAAGGGCAAACTCATAGGTAGTAGAACCCGCACATAGAAGCAAAAAAATGCTTCTTTAGTTTAGTGCGTGGTGGCTCCTCTCCGACGTTAAATCTACCGTTAAATAACGCGCTCAAAAATGCCTGCAAATAATACCTTTTACGACAGGTGCGAACTCAGGTACGAATTCTAGTGCGCTCTACCTGCTTGTGCTGTCAGGATTGCGGTCTCTGATGGTGTAGAGAGTAGTAATTTAGCCCGCTAACTGCAACAGATAAATCAACGCATAGCTCACCGCATTCCTGGTCTCACAATCAACTATGGCGAATCGCACTCCTGTTTTAGAAAGTCTGACATCGATTGGCGCTAACTGTTTTCCACACAAAAGCTTATCTCTATACAAGCGTCTATATAAGCGCTTAGTCAGAAGAGGATTGCTGTTGCTGCTTGCAGTTTCTGTCTGTTCAAGTGCACTCTGGCTGAGCGAGCACGCCAAAGCTGTCATGCCATCTTCGACTGCGCTCAGCAGACCCTTGGAAGCTGCCGATCAGCAGCCTATTTTAATAGCTGGTAGCCATGAAACGTATCAGCAGGCCAGGGAAGACCTTTCTGGTAGCCTGTACGCTTACTATCGAATTATCGAAAGGCTGACAAGAGCTAACGATCTAGATGTGCCCTATTGGGACGTCAGAATTCAGTCAGGAGAATACATTATCGGGGCGACTGCTTCGGGGGCTTACAACATTAATATTGCGGACAATTTGCTGGCTCTGCAGGACGGTGATGTGTCGGCTGTGGCCTTTGTAATGGCTCATGAAATTGCTCACCATATGCACAATCATCCGGCGCAGCTGATTGCCTATCGGGAAGACAGCTACAACGATTATGGCTATGACGATTATGGCTATGACGAATATGGCTATGACGAATATGGCTCTGGCGATGAAGAAGAAAATATAGAAGACTTTTCTCTAGAAGACAGCCTGGAAGACTACACCCGCAACTACGACACATTTAGCCAAGAGCTTGAATTGGAGGCGGATGCTTCTGCTCTACGCTACATGGCTCAAGCTGGATTTGACCTCACCTCAGCAGCGCCTGCCTTGGAGATATACACAGAGTTGTATTCTTCAACTGAAGAACTCGACGAACGGCTAGAGGCTATTCGATCGCAGACTGCCGATGCTGGCCTTGCAGCTTTGGTAGGGCAGGGCAACGTTCGCTTAGACGACTCGGCCCCATTGCCTTACAACCTGGGTGATGACGATACGCTACGTATTCACAGACAGGCCATCGACTACGGCAGCTTAATCGAAGAGATGTTTGATTCGGACTGAGTGCAACAGTCCTGGTTCAACAGTCTTTTTAGATGTCTGCAAATGCCTGCAAATTTTCTCACCGTAAGGCGTTCTCTTAAAGCCTTGATGCTAATAGCTAGCAGCTTGAGCTTTGTTTATTTATCTCTTTGTCTGTTTTTGTGGGTTCGGCAGCGCCATCTCATCTATCGTCCATACGCCGATGTCGCATTGCGGCCTAGCGCGCCAGATTTCAACCTCCAGTACCAGACGGTTCAGATTCCTGTTGAGAATTCGTCTGACTATAGCGGTTCCTGATTGCGTGAGGTACGATTCTGAGACAGTGACACAGGCAA
>CALDSK010000237.1 GCA_937911865.1 uncultured Synechococcus sp. | reverse complement strand
AAGGTTTAGAAACAGAAGGTTTAGAAACAGAAGGTTTAGAAACAGAAGGTTTAGAAACAGAAGGCCCAGGGTTAGACAGTCTAGAAATAGAAAGCCTAGAATTAGAGAGCCTAGAATTAGACAGTCTAGAGCTGGAAAGTTTGGCCTCAGAAGACTTAGACGAGGATGACTCTTCTCTGTTTGCAGAAAACTTGTTTAAGCCTGACCATGAAGACGCTGATGTTTCACAGCTAGAAGGGTCATTTGCTAGCGCGACTGGAGTTGATTTATCAAATGACGCGATTGATGGAACTGTCAGTACATTAGAAGATGATGCGCTAGCACTCCATCTATCAGTAGAGAATATAGAAACTACAAGCGAGCTTCTACCAGAGGATAAAACGGCATCAGAAGAAGAGAGCAATTTAGACGATTTTGCTTTGGAAGCTGGAGTAAATGATTTTGACGATCTAGACTCACTTTTAGCTGGTAGCGAAATAGATGACGATTCTGAGCTGTCATCAAGCGTAGGCGCTCAGGAAGAGAGCTCTACGGTGACAGATATTGATCGAGGTCTAGTGTCTGGATCGGAAGAAGATGAGGACTTTGATGATTTAGAGAAGCTGCTGGAAGAAGGTGACGAGACAAGCCTACCCGCCGCTCCACGTCGAACGGCAGCACCGCGTGTGGCGAGACGCAGCAGCCCTGCGCGTGAGCAAAATATGCGGGTCCCAGTCAAGCACCTGGATAATTTGAGTAATTTGGTAGGTGAACTGGTTGTCAGCCGCAATACTCTAGAAAGAGATCAAGAGCGCCTTCGTCAGTTTTTAGATAATTTACTCTTTCAGGTACAGCAGCTGAATGATGTTGGCCAACGGATGCGAGATCTGTATGAGCGATCGCTTCTAGAAAGCTCCCTAGTATCAAATCGTCGTGCCTATGCTATGGGAAATAGCCAAAGCAACAGCAAAAGCAACAACGCGCCTGAAGGACACGCTACGGGGGCAACTTTTGACGCGCTAGAAATGGACCGATTCACCGGCTTCCATACCCTCTCTCAGGAGATGATTGAGCTGATTGTACGGGTGAGAGAATCATCTTCTGATATTGGCTATACGGTAGAATCTTCCGACCAAGTGACGCGCCAATTCCGCCAGATTACGACGCAGTTGCAAGAAGGCTTAAACACTGCGCGAATGGTTGCGTTCTCTCAGGCTGCGGACAGATTACCGAGGGCTGTTAGAGACATTTCCCTGAAGTGTGGCAAAGAAGCACAGCTGGTCGTTGAAGGAAAAGATACGCTAATCGACAAGATGATTGTGGAGCATCTGTACGATCCACTCACGCACTTAGTCAATAACGCAATTACGCATGGTATCGAAACGCCAGAAGCGAGACAAGCCGAGGGCAAACCCTCTGAAGGGACCATTACGGTACGGGCTTTTTATCAGGGCAATCAGACCGTTATTTACGTTGCCGATGATGGTGGTGGCATCAATCCAGCATTTGTACAGAAAAAGGCGGTACAAAAAGGCTTAATTACTCAGGCTGAGGCCGATGAACTTTCCGATATCGAAACCTACGATTTACTATTCCACGCAGGATTTAGCACCAGAGATACAGCAGACGACTTTGCCGGACGTGGCGTTGGCATGGATGTGGTACGGACCTCACTAGCTGAGATCCGCGGGGTAATTACGATTGACTCTGAGCAAGGTAAAGGAACGAGCTTTACAATTAGGCTGCCGCTGACGCTCAGTATTTCCAAGGCATTGAGCTGTGTGAGTAATCAAGCGCGCATTGCCTTCCCGATGGATGGTGTGGAAGACATGTTAGATGTGCCGCGCGATCGCATCGTTAAAAATGACCAAGGGCAGGACTGTGTGAAATGGCGCGATCGCACCATTCCTTTCCAAGCAGTCACTGACCTTTTGAAGTTTAACCGCACATTAGGTCGTGGCCGAGTATACGGCGGTAGTCAGGACGATGACATCCTATCGATTATCGTACTTAGAAGCGCTAATACCGTCGTCGCACTGCAAGTCGATCAGGTAATTGGGGAAGAAGAGATCGTTATTAAGCAGCTAGAGGGGCCTGTACCCAAGCCGCTGGGCATTGCAGGTGCCACCATTTTGGGCGATGGCCGCGTCATGCCGATTGCAGATGTGCTAGAGCTCATTGATATTGCAATGGGCCGGGTTCGCCGTGAGCCCTCCTCTCTGCTGTGGGCTGAGGCAGCAATGCCAGAAGAAGAAGTCACGATTAAGAGCGATCCGACTGTACTGATTGTGGATGATTCTATTACGGTACGTGAGCTGCTATCGATGAGCTTTAACAAAGTGGGCTACCGGGTAGAGCAAGCACGTGACGGTCAAGAGGCCTGGGATAAGCTGCGCTCAGGACTACCTTGCGACCTAGTGTTCTGTGATATTGAGATGCCACGGATGGATGGGTTAGAGCTACTATCACGCATGCAAAAAGACCACCATCTAAAGCAGGTTCCAATTGCGATGCTGACCTCTCGTGGAGCAGATAGGCATCGTCAGATGGCAGTCGATTTAGGAGCGAGTGGATACTTTACGAAGCCTTACCTGGAAGAAGCGTTGCTAGATGCGGCGCAGCGGATGCTGAACGGAGAGACCCTTGAAAAGGGCCGAGGAGGCTAGAGAAAAGGGAATGGAGAGGTTGAAAATTTGAGCGCCGGGATCTGCGTTAGGATCGGAGGGAAGGTTTTCTCTCCGATTTTTTTATGGTAGCTCTAGAGTCTCGGGTGGATGGGCGTGATTGGGCGAAGGTGGTGCGATCGCTAGAATCTGTGCTGGATTCGGAGCGGGTGATGCGACGCAAAGAAGAGCTGCTAGTGTATGAATGCGATGGACTGACGAGCTATCGACAGCGGCCTGCAGTAGTGACGCTACCGAGGACCACGCAGGAAGTGGCAGCAGTAGTAAGGCTATGCCACGAGCAAGATATTCCTTTTGTAACGCGTGGAGCTGGGACGGGCCTTTCAGGCGGCGCACTACCGATTGAAGAGTGCGTGCTGATCGTCACGACCTGCATGCAAAAGATTTTGGATGTGGACTACGACAATCAGCGCGTGATTGTAGAACCAGGGGTAATTAACAACTGGATCACTCAGACAGTGAGTGGAGCAGGCTTCTACTATGCACCGGATCCATCTAGTCAACTTGCTTGCTCAATTGGGGGAAATGTCGCCGAGAATTCTGGCGGCGTACACTGTCTGAAGTATGGAGTGACAACGAATCATGTACTGGGGTTGAAAGTTGTTCTTCCTAACGGAGAGATTGTTGATATCGGTGGGCCTGTGACTGAGATGCCAGGATATGACCTGACCGGAATGTTTGTCGGATCAGAAGGGACACTCGGAATTGTCACTGAAGTAACACTACGCATTTTGAAGTCACCAGAGGCAGTTCAGGTGATTTTAGCTGACTTTACGAGTGTTGAGGCAGCGGGTGCAACGGTATCAGACATTATTAGTGCAGGCATCATCCCGGCAGGAATGGAGATGATGGATAACTTTAGTTTGAATGCAGTGGAAGATACTGTAGGGACTAACTGCTATCCGCGCGACGCAGTGGCGATTTTGTTGATTGAGGTAGATGGGGCACCCGCAGAGGTAGCGGCGAGCGCGAAGCAGATTGAAGCGTTTTGCTACAAAAATGGTGCCAGGCAGCTAACACATGCAACAGAGGCAGAAGAGAGAGGACGGCTATGGAAAGGACGAAAGGCAGCGTTTGCAGCGATGGGACAGATTAGCCCAGATTACTATGTGCAAGATGGAGTAATTCCAAGAACGCGGTTGCCGGAGGTGTTGAAAGAAATTGAACAACTAGGCGCGCAGCATGGATACCGAGTGGCGAATGTGTTTCATGCCGGGGATGGTAATCTGCATCCGCTGATTTTGTACAACAATGCAGTGCCTGGTGAACTAGAGGCAGTGGAAGCGCTAGGTGGAGATATACTCAAAGCCTGTGTGCGTGTGGGAGGGAGTATTTCTGGTGAGCATGGGGTCGGCGCAGATAAGCGCTGCTATATGCCAGAGATGTTTAGCGCAACTGATTTAGAGACAATGCAGTGGGTGCGCGGAGCAATGAATAAGAAGGGATTGGCAAACCCGACGAAAATATTTCCGACACCGAAAACTTGCGGGGAAGCGGCACATGGAACCATAGGTAAATTTGAGGAGTTGGAGAGGTTTTGAAGAGAATCGGCTGATCGCAGAGATATCCGACCCACACCTCGCCCTATCGATGCGGAAACAGTTTAGCTATTCCTCAGGTACGTTATTACGCTTTCCCAAAAGGGGATGCGCTTGAGGAAATAAGCATTGTGTTGATTGCTGCTTAGAGACAGAAAGTTGTTGAGCAAGTTATTTTGATTTGGGGATGGGCATTCTATTCTCGGTAGAACGTAGGCATGAGAAACGCTTACTTGTAGAGATTAGCGCTGTGTAGGTACCGATAAAGTACGGATTAATAGATGGTGGAATTGTTTTGGCTTATGTAAATAAGCTGACTGTTCAAGAAATATTGAGGGGCAACTTAAGTTCGGAGCAGAAAGCAAGTAACTGCAAACCGCGAAAGGCAAACACCGACAGAGTTTCAAGTTTCGAGATTTTCTAAGGTGCGGCAGGAAACTTGACTTTCAAGACTGTCTTTTAACCAAGACGAACAGCAACTTACCTCAAAACATCACGGAGACACCTTCCATGACATCTCAACTAAAAGCAAAACTGCTTCAGCACTTCGCAGGCAAGAAGAAAGCTAACGGTGGTTTTACTCTCATTGAGCTTCTCGTTGTAATTATCATCATCGGTATTCTGTCGGCTATTGCCCTTCCTTCCTTCCTGAACCAGGCCAACAAAGCTAAGCAGTCTGAAGCGAAGACTTACATTGGCTCCATGAACCGCGCTCAGCAGGCTTACTTCATGGAAAACGGAAAAATGGCTCCGCAGGAACGCATTGCGCAGCTAGGTCTTGGCATCGAAACTGAAACCAATAACTATAAGTACTCCATCAGTGCCAACAGCACTGACTCTTTCGTTCTACAGCGAGCAGAACCTGTTTCCACCTCTCTCAAGGCCTATGCAGGGGGCGTTGAGACTAGCACAGTTGGTAGTGGTGGCAACGTTGAGGCTACAACAGTCGCAAAACTGTGTGAGGCAATTCTACCGCCTGTCGGCAACGGTCCTGACGGAACAAGTGACGCGGTTGCGACCTACTTTGTAGGACTAGACGGAGTTAAGGGTGCCACAGAATTCGATTGCAAAGTTGATACATTCAAGAATCTCGGAGCGTAGTGAGTAGCGCTTAGCTCGCAAGTATTAAACGAGAGGACAGCATTCAAAAACGCTGTCCTCTCGTTTTTTATGTTCTTGATCATATGTTCACATCTATTTCTTCATCAACGAAACAAATTTCACTTTTATTTCATAAATTGTAAGACATCATAGAAGCACTTTTAGCTGTTTTCAAGGGCAGATAGAATTGTCATTCATTCATAAGCTAATGAGAAATCATCTGTTAATCTTCACGGAGGTAATTATCTAAGATGAAAAACACTCATTATATTTCAGCCAAGCTAATGAGTAAGATCAATATCTTAAAATTAAGCCTATTCATAATAAGCGCTTTGATCTCAACAGGTCTGTTTCAAAGCGCTCAGTTGCAGCGATTAGACAATACGAACCTGGACTCTCTCAGAGAGATAGAAGACGAGTTGGATAAAAAAGTTGAAATCCTAGCGTTAGCTCGTGCAATTCCAACATTTGGGTTCGATAACATTACAGCGAATTTCTTCTTTCTAGATTTTCTGCAATATTTAGGAAATGAAGAGGAAAGAAAACAAACTGGATATGGAGCTAGTGCAAAGTTCTTTCGACCAATTATAGAAAACGACCCATACTTTCACGATTTTTATATTTTTCTTTCAGGCAGTAGCAGCTTAATGGCAGGGACTCCAGAGGAGACTGTCAAGATAATGAACATGGGATTAAAGAATTTATCTGCCAACGAGCCGAACGACAGTTACTATATTTGGCGATATAAGGGCGTCGATGAGCTGCTATTTCTTAGTGATTCTCAGGCAGCACAAGAATCTTTCATGACTTCAGCTAAGTGGGCCAGAGATTCTGACGATCCCAATAGCGATTTAATCGCTCGACTTTCAGAACAGACAGCTGACTTCTTAGCGCAGAATCCTGATAGTAGGATTGCCCAGATTAATGCCTGGAGCAGCATCTTATCGACAGCACTTGATCAAGATACCCGTAGCCGGGCCGTTTCACGTATTCAAGCACTTGGAGGCAATGTTGTGATTGATGAAGATGGCGCTATGAGAGTCGAGTACGCTCACAGTGATCAAAGTTCTGACAATTGAGAAATTAAGGTTTCACGCATGGGGTTTAATAATTTATCTATTGCAGGGTCATAAACTGGCGAGGAAATAAAATCTTGAAAGAAGTCAGTCATTAATATATTTTCTAGCCTTGGAGAAAAATCTGTAGGAATTGGACCATCTGTATGACGACTTATGACCCCAAACCCGATACGTTCATTGAGTAGAGAGCGTACAGGTGCGTTCTCTGTAAGCCACTCGTGAAAGCTAGAAGAACGTCTCTGGCTTCCGCTCAGTTCTGATACAAGGTTGGGAATAGTTTCTATAGAGGAAAGCTCTTTACGATTCAAGACAAACCTTAAAGCCTCAGTAATGTGAAAGTCTCTATGGTCAGGATCTATCCAAGAGGAAATCATAGAGTGAGCAGGTGACTTAGTTGCCGTTACAAATGAGTCAGTTTCATGTACGCGAACTTCCGCAAGCGCAATCATCGATTGATTAAGAGGAGTCGGGAGATTAGAAAGAGTGATTTTAGCCTGATTGAAATCACCTTTCCACCACTGCAGAGCACCTAAGACTTGTTGAAAATAAGACAAGTTAGTCGGAGAATGAGTTGATTTACTCAGATGAGTGAGCGAAACCTCCAATTGAGAAAGTACCTGAGGATAAACACTCGATAGCTCCGAAGACTTCCAGACAGGACTTGTAATGAGTAGGGGCTGTCGTAGGATTTCAACTACCATCGACTGAATAGCTTCATTTTCTTTATTTTGCTTCATTAGACTATATCCCAGCGCAAAGAAAACGCCGTTTTTCGCAGGAACAAGTCGTGCCGAATTTAAAAACATGTCAGTGGCTTTTTGTGGCTCTGTAGCAACCAATAACCAACCCAAATTTGAATATCCAAACTCTCGATCAGGAGAGTGTTTAATAGCGCGTTTAAACCAAGATATGCTTTCTTGACGAAGTATCTCTGCTTGTTTGAAATCATCAGTTTTGTATGAAAGTTCCCCTAGATTCCAACCTAGTTGGTATGGATAATATGGCTCCCAAGGCACCAACTGATGAGCTTTCTCTAAGGCAGACACAAAACCAGAAATATCACTCAGTTGTAACCTTGCAAAGCCTATACTGGATAGCATCCACCCTCGATGAATGGGATAAAGCCAAAAAGCTATCGATACCAGAAAGCTTACTCCTGTAAGCGCCTGGAAAAATCTAGTCTTCTCTGTTTTTTGAAATAAGCATAGTTGAAAACGTGGTGTCTCGTCCGCGATAGAAGACTGCTGACGAATAGAGATCAGAGCAGATAAAAAAATGATGCACGAACCAGTAATACAAACATTATCGAGCTGAAAATCTGTTAGTGCATATATGATATATCCAGTAAAACCGCTAATAATAGCAACTATTAGAGGAAGCAAGTGGTAAGAAGATGAGCCTTGAGAGCTTACAGATTGGAGACAGGCTCGGCTCAGAAAACATATCACAACAACCACAACAATTGAAAAGGAAGAGCCAATCAATCCCAATTCAGCCCAGATTTGAGCCGGAGTACTGTGTAACTGATAAGTAAGCTCGGCTTCTTGCCCAGCCCAGAACGGACGGTATCTTTGATACAAGAGAGGCACATTACCCAGCCCAGCACCAAAAGGAAATTGTTCTAAACCTATTGTCCAACCCGTAAAATTTGTGATAATTCTGTATGCTGTTTCATTGCTGCTATGTTCAGATGAAGTAAAAATTGAAAGAAATAAGCCGCGTAGCCGATTGTTGCTTACACACCAAAGACAAAAGAAAACCAGACTACTCAGTCCAGAAGCAATTAAAAGTTTACGATATTTGGGATAAAGCAGAACTGAAAGGAGTATAAAGGTAACAGTACTAGAGAAAAGTCCAAACCAACTACCCCGCGAACCTGTGCTGTAAAGATTAAAACATCCAAGAAAGAAGCTCGATATCCAAAAATATCGGAACTTACCACAGGCTGTCACTGCCAGTCCTCCCAGCAGTGGTAATCCTAATAATAAGTATCCAGCTACATAATTTTGATGTCCGAGAGGATACCAGTTACGTAGGCTTATGTTTGCAAAATCGAAGCTTAGTTTTGCACCGTACGATGTGAGCTCTGCTTGTTGCAAATATGGTTGTAGAGTTTGGCTTATCCAGAACAGCGAGCTACTCCAGATAAAGGCAGTCATCAGAAACCCTTGAAAGGTCAAAAGCTTTTGAACTTGCTTAGCAGAAACGAACCAGCTGACTAGAACATACACCCACGAAACGGCACAAATGACCTGCCAGCTATACCAATATGATTGAGCTGAGAAAACAGCAAAATGAGCATTAAGAACCAGATATACACATAAGAAAATTGACATTAAGTCCAGATAAGAACCCAGTCGGCGAAACTGCTGATTCCAAAGTTGCCACACAACCACCACAGGGCCAGTTGTTAGCCCGAATTGCCAAACAGAAACCCATGGCCACTTCACCATAAGGCTATGGCTATTAGGAAGTAATGTAAAAAGAATATAAAAGAATGCTGAACTAAAATAGAGGCAAGAGCCTATAAGTCTTTTCGCAGAAGATTGCTCGGTCGATACAGTCATAGGAGAAATTAGTCAGCAGGTAGTTGAAGGTTATTGTCAAATGGGAGGATCAAATCTAAATACTCAGTTCTGATAAAATCCATTTCATAATCTAGTTGAGAGAACTCTCTCGGAGCATCAGGTAGCAAGCCTAAAAAATCAACAAGGAAATTAACTTGTAGTTCATCAGGATACAAAATACGTTTAATCGCATTTGCAGAAGCATTCCTATAAGCAAATCCAACACTCTGTCTGTATCTTTGAGTAGGTGGACTTGAAACCGAGATTAACCAGTCACGAATATTTCTGTGCGTTCGAATATTTTCTTCTATTTTAATTCTCTCTTCGAGAGAGCCTTCTGCATCTAAAAAGAACTCGTCTAGATATTCATCAGGAGAAAGCCATGCCCTCAACAACAGCCACTCTTTTTGCTTTCCTTCCTGAGCAATTTTCTGGTTTAGAGACTCTAACGCTTTTGATGGATCACCATCTATTTTCATCAAAACTTGCATAAGAGAGTCACTACCAAATTCCCTTTCATAAGGGAGAAAGTTGAAATACCATTTCAATGTGCAAAATTGTGTCTCCAACCAATCATACTGATGTAAAGTCACATCCGTTTTAGAAAGAATTTTTTCGTAAGAGGCAAGCACACTATTTACTACTTCAGAATGCATTGAAGCTAGAGGTTGCTTATCCCAAACACTCGCCATCAGAAACTTTGGATGAGCGAGACCTTCTAAGACAAATGCAGCAGTAGCTTTCTCAAGTTCAGATTTCTGAAGATGTACCAAACCGAGCGTGTAGTAAGTATAGTTGTCGTTCCGTGGATAAAGTAATGCGGTACGGCTAATATATGTCTCAGCTTTCGCAACATCATAGTTATTGCGCAAGGATAGTACAGCTAAATTTTGATTGACCCAACTATCGTGGGGTGCTGCTTCGTAAGCATTTTCCAAATGCAAAATGGTATCCTTGGTAAGTTCGTCCTTAACATCACTATCTGCAGTGTTATCGACTAGCTCAATCAGCTGTTCTGAGGCTAGAATTGCATAGGTAGGATCCCAAGGAACCAGCTGACTGGCTTTGTACCACTTCGCATCAGCATCTACAAAGTTGTGAGATTGAGAGTCATATTGAGCTAGGTGAGTAAGATATAGCCCTACATCGACCCTCGCCCATAATTGACTAACAATGCAAACAAAGGTCAGTAAAAGAAGACTTATAATACGGCGTGTACGACAAAGGAAGTCTTTTGGGACAGAAGAAGGGTTACTCGTTTCGGCCGTACTCACAAGCAAACATATAAGTACTGTCAAAGACATCGAAATACCGATATTTTCAAGCTGGTAGTCTGTTAAGCTTGAAACACCATAACCAATCCCACTCGCACTAATCCCGTAGAGTAACAACCGTTCTGATTGCTCCACTACTGCAAAGAACAAAGAGAAACATAATCTAAGTAAGCAGCCTATCAGAAATGCGAAACTGATTGCTCCAGCGAAACCTAATTCAGTAACAATCTGTGCGGGAGTATTATGAACTTGCTGGACTAGTTCTAATCCTGAGCCAGCTTCTATTGGCCGGTAAAGATTATAGACTCGCGATAAGTTTCCGGGACCGACACCTAGTAAAGGGTTCTTTCTAAATACATTTTGTGTAGTCTTTAGCATGAGTAACCGGTCTTTTAACGGCCCATCATTTAGTGCATCTATTGAGAGTTCTTTTCTAGCAGCCGCGGATACAGTTGACGCAAAAAGAGTCCGAGTCCGCGGGTTACTAGCAAAGGCCAGCCCCACTATCAGAAGCAGACATAGCCCACTCATCAGCCAGCGTCTCCTGAGCTTCCCATGATTAAGAGCATGCACCCCGAAAGTTACTGAGAACAAACCCATAGAAATTGCTCCTAGCAAAGCACCACGCGAGCCACTAGCATATAGAGCAACTGACACTAAGATAGTGGCGAGTAAGGCGCACCATTTCTTCCACCCCTTCTGAGTAAATGCAAAACTCGCCACAATAGGAAGCATTATTAGCTCATAACCGCCTACAAAATTATGATGGCCCAAGGGAAAGGGATTTCGAATAGCGCTATCAAAATCACTATAAAACCACATATCAAGACTTGGTCGCCATAGAACGAGGCTGATAATGCTCGTGATAACTCCTGAAGTAGATAATATGACCCAGAGATGATGTCGGGTTAAAGGCCCCTCTCTAAGCAAATTAACTACCAGATATAAAGCAACACCATACTGGAAGAGTAGTGAAAGATTCCAAAAAGAGACTATTGAGAAATCAGAATTGAGCGAAGAAAAAACGCTCGTAATAACTACTAAACACATTGCCCAGTCTAGGCCATGTCCAAGTGGTCTAAAAGATACTGAGAACTGGCGGCACAACCAAATTGAGCAGAGATCTAAGATAAGAAAAGCAGCTTGCCAAATAACTACATATGGCCAACTGACCATACGCAGATAGCTATTTGGCAGCCATGTAAAGCCTAAGAGAACAAATAACCCTAAGAGAGAGATGTATTGTCCTCTCCATTCAAAAGACATATTTTTCCATAATGGCTTCAGTAGTAAAGCGTTGTCTATAAATGTCATAGTTTATGAAATAGGACAGGTATTTGGACCTAATATGCCCCTTTTCCTAAACAAACTATTTTGATGGTTTCTAATAGTATCTCTAGATCTAAGTTGAGCGACCAATTATCTATGTAATGAAGGTCCAATCTAGCCGCGTCATCAAAATCATCGATATCTGATCGGCCTGAAATTTGCCAAAGGCCTGTAATCCCTGGTAGCACCTGGTGGCGTATATGATGCCAGGGCTCAAACCTAGCAATATCTCTTATTGGTAAGGGCCGAGGGCCCACTAAGCTCATCTGACCTAACAACACATTGAACAGCTGAGGCAGTTCATCTAAGCTTGTTTTTCGGAGGAAGTGTCCGACGGGAATAATTCGAGGATCATTGTGTAACTTAAATAAGACGTCGTTTTTACTCTGTATTTCTAAAGCTTGTTGCAGCTGAGGTGCATTCGTAACCATCGTTCGAAATTTCCATACATGGAAGACTCCACCGTGAAGACCCACACGCTCTTGGCGAAAAAATATCGGGCCTGGAGAGGTCGATTTAATCGCGATCGCAATAACTATAAACAGAGGAATACAAAACACTGAGCCTATTCCAGCGATCACGATATCTAGAGCACGCTTAATTCGATAATCCCATCCGGGAAAAAAGGAAGACTCAACGCGTAGAGTTGGAAGGGTAGAGAAGACTTCTGGGATGCCTCTCCGGTAAGTCATTTCCCGACTAGAAGGAAGCAATCGGAGAGGAATTCCAGCACTACGCAAGCGCCAGAATAAGCTAGAAGCGAGTTCTACATTAGGAAGACTTTCAGCTAGTACCTCATCAGGATTAAGTTTAAGAATAGAGTCAAAGGTAATAGCTGAGTTGGCAGTAGTGGCAATTGCGACGCCTATAATTCTACAATGAGACCTTTTTTCTAACAGTTGAGAAAGCGATCTAAGTCTGTTTGCATTAGCCACCAGAAAGACAGATATTGGTTTCCTGTCAATATCGAATTGAAAAAGCAAAACATTAGCGACAATTCTAGAGATAACGATAAGAACTATGCTGCTAGCCCAAGCAGTGAAAAATAGAGATCTTGGCAAGTCTAAATGCGGGTCATAGAAATAAGTACACACTAGAAATAGTATGTAAACACGGCTTACTAGCTGACCAGCTTTAGCATAGTTTTTCGTACGATGGGCATGACGATACAGGCCAAAATAAGAGAAAGTCAGCAGTGTTACTAACGTAAAAATCCAAAATGGGCTAGGCAGATCCAACCAAACCCACCAGAGTAAGCCCTCTGGAATAGGAGAGTAAAAATGGTTGAGAGATCTTGCAAAGCGCCATGCCATCGCAAGTGCTACGACATCGCTCAAGATTAAGCTACACGATCTCACACTAAGCCAACGTAAATACTGAATCTGCGCTCCAGCTCTTCCAGTAGCTCTGATGTCACTCGAAGAAGCGTTGTTTTGATAGCGAACAGTCTTGAGCTTCATGAGCGAATCTTAAATAGCTGTGCACATCTATATGCCTTTTGCCTAAAGCACGACTTATCATTTCTTGTACTACTAATTGTATTAAGGTTGCTATTACCTCGATATCTGCTGTTGGATCTGGCTCAAACAATGGGCAGTCAGTTGTAATCCAAACAAGAATACAAAGGCAGGATTTGTAAGAAGATATCGAGACCAAAGCCGCAATGGCTCCTTTAACAACCGAAAAACCCACTCTAAACCAGATTTCATCATCCAAGCAGGGGCTTGTTTAACTTCACCACTATGAAAACGAAAAGCTGCACCAACCCCAACCATGACCGCACTGAGCTTACCAAACTGTCGATGCATCCACTCTTCTTGCTTGGGACAACCTAATCCGACTAACACAATGGCTGCGCCTGTACGACGTATGCGCTCAATATCTTGCAATTCTTCTTTGGGTGTCAAAGGGCGAAAAGGAGGAGAATGCATCCCCACAATACTGAGTTTAGGAAATTTTTGTTCTAGATTAATCGATAATTCTTCTAGTGTGTAAGCTGTACCTCCATACAGATAGATTGACAAATTGTATTCAGCAGCATGATTACACAGAGCAAGCATTAAGTCCGGGCCGTACACCCGAGGCTGTCGACGTATACCTAGTCTCCGCAGCCCCCAGGCTAAAGGCATTCCATCAGGTGTAACTATCTCAGCAGATTTCAATATTTGGAAGTATTTTGAGTTCCAAAAGGCTGTCATGATAACATGCACGTTGGCAGCCACAATATAGCTAGATTTTTTTGATAGCACTGCTGATTGGACTCGATCACAAACTTCAGCATAGCTAATAGCATCAACACGGGTCCCTAAGATATGTCGAGATGATGATATAGAAAAGCTTTCAGGCTGCGATTGAGATATCAATGAAAAAGCTACTACTTATGAATTAACTTATATTCATAAGTTTTCCCACACGTCAATCAAAGTAAATCGTTATTACCGACGATATCTTAAATTCTGAAATAGAAATCTAAACAAGAAAGTAGGTAATAGTAAAATTACTACGCTAGAAAGCTGATAATGACCTTGTATTACACATTGGGTAAGTTTTTCTCGAAAAAATTTAACCCTGTCTAAGTCATTTTGCCATTTACTGCCCATAAGAAGTAATTCATAAGCACGATATCTCAGTCCGAGAGATTGATAAATCTCAAAATACTTTTGGGCGATCTGAGACCATGCGAGTGGCGTCACCTGAGCACTATTCTTCCCAAGATATTTTCGCCACGTGTAAATATGTTTATCGATTGTTATATGACTACAACCTGACGCAATCACTCTAATCCAAAATTCCACATCATGTAGATCGCATGCGCCAAACGCTGGATCATAACCACCAACTTGTTGCCAAACTGTTTTTCTGAGCGGAGTTGTCCCCAATAGCTGCCAGCACGAACTCAACGAAAATCTTTTTGCACGTAGCATAGTTTGAAGCGTGACATCTGCAGGAACAACACTTTTTGCTGGTTGGCTCTGCCGGTCTTGTCGTAAATAAGGTCCACAAACGAATCCAACGTCCGAACTGCTATCAAACGCATTCTTCAGATATTTGAGTGCATTTTCGGGTAGCAAGTCGTCAGCATCCAATGGGACTAAAATATCACCACTGGCTTTCTCGAAACCTTGATTTCTAGAAACTGACGGACCTCCATTTTCTTGTCGCCATATGACAGTAATTTCTGGGAATGACTCTAGCTCGCAACAAACTTTATTTGTCGATTCATGAGTAGAGGCATCATTGACAATGATAATTTCTGAAGGCAACTGAGGAAGTACACTACTTACAGCTTCTCGCAATAAGTCACCTTCTCGAAAACAAGTAATGACAACACTTATCCTTGTACTTTTTGAAAAAGCTTTAGTCATTCTTATGTAGAAGAAGTAGATATGTTAATATGCAAGTTTTTTCGAAGCGAAAAGGGCAAAAAACGCAACATCGTCACAAGGAAAACTGATAGGTACTTCTTCAAGAACATAATTAAGCCCCAGCAGTTGTAAGCTTCCCAATTAATTGAGAACCAGATTCGCCAGCTCAAACCGGACTGAGGAGTAATAACTAACTCAAGAAGTTTCAAAGCAGAGCCTTCTGCGAGCAACCAGTGCTCAGGATAGAGTTGACTGGTTCTTACAGCTGTATCGTAAACAGAGTATCGAGCATCGATAAACAGTTGAAATCCAGCGTTCTGAGCTCGAATTAGATACAATGCATCACCACCGTAGTGAGGAGTCTTGGCAGTATCTGGATAACCAATTCGATCAACTACGCTGCGTGGAATACACACAAGATTCCCACTCAGTAGGTCGCACTGATGAATTGTACCTTCAGGTATAGGCAGCCATCGGTATCCTTTCCATGTTTTTCGCTTACCTCCAAAAACCACTTGTCTTGTCTGCTTAGCGTTATAGCCTTGACAACCGACAATGCTTTTGGAATGAGCGCTGCATAATGAGACTAGCTTTGAGAAAATATCTATTTCAACTCGGCAATCATCGTTAAACCAGATGAGGTATTCAGCCCCTTCGCTGTAGGCATAGCGCATAGCCATTTCTATAGCGCCAGTCCACCACAGATGTCCATTTCCTATTAGAACCTGGACTTCAGGGAAAGTTTGATAAACAGCATCGGCAGTACCATCAGTAGAGCCGTCATCTACTAGCACAACTGAATACTGTCCTAACACACCTAGTTCTCTTAATATCGTAAGACAACGCAAAGTAGTTGTCTTACGATTATGAGCTGGAATCAAAATATAAGTCGACAAAGCCATGGGAACTCAGATTGATTGAGCAATAAAGCAAGCTCCCCATGTATTGAAGCTAATCTCTTCACGCGTAAGCCACGCACAAGTGTCTATCAATTTAAAGTCAGTCATATTCAATAGAAGTTCCAGTTCCGGTTTGAAAAGATAGCGCATACGATGAAGCTCTGTCACAGAATCTGTCTTTAACGAGCTTTGTTCTTTCAGAAGTAATCGATAATTGACATCAACAATATTTTCATTGCAATATTGTACTGGCTCAGCGATACGAATAAGCTCGTGTGTTTCACTCTGCAATCTTTTAACGCGAACGCTCGGCGGTGTATACATTACGGCTGGGCCGTACCAAACATCAAAGATAAAAAGACCGCTAGACTTAAGATGTTTTCGTGCAGTACGAAATGCAGCAATCAAATCATTATTACTAGTTTGATAGCTAATTACGTGAAAAAGTGAAATAACAGCATCAAAGGAGCGTTGTATGATGCAATTTCGCAAATCTCCGTGAGTAAATGTTAGAGAGTCTTTCAACTTAGGGGTGAGTGTGTCGTAGCGTGACATACAGTGGGCAAGCATTTCAGCACTACGCTCAACCCCACAAAGCTGAAAACCTGAGCGAGCAAGAATTTCGGCATGACGACCTGTACCACTACCCAGCTCTAGAATAGTTCGAGCATCAGGGGAGTAGTTGGAGATAAGCTCATGAACAAAGCGGGATTCTCCTTCATAATCTTTATCTTGGTATAGCAGGTCATAATACTGAGCATAGTTTTCAAAAACGCTCATGCTAGTACCTCTTTTAATGTACGAGACACAATTTCTACATCCTCATCAATGAGCGCCGTACCACTAGGGAGATAAAAACCTTTGCAGGCTAATCTCTCTGCTACAGGGCAATGAATATTTTCAAACAAACCTGAAGCCGAAAAAGCTGGTTGTTGATGCATTGGCCAGAAAAAGGGGCGGGTACCGATATTGCGTTCAGCTAGTACTGACATAACCTCCTGGGCTGTTTCAGAACGATCATTTGATAGAACGACACCATACACCCAATAAATATTTTTCGCATAATCAGTTTTGGGAAGAGGCAGCTGTAGTCCACTAATTGATTCAAGTTGCTGAGTATACTGGCGACCTATCTCTCTTTTGCGCTCAGTGATAGCTGGGATACTTTCGAGCTGAGCGATGCCTACAGCTGCCTGCAGATTACTCATACGAAAATTCCAACCCAGCTTTTCATGAATAAAACGCTGAGTCTTCTGAAAGCAGAGATTTCGCAATGACCGGCACTGCTCAGCAAGCCGACTATCGTCGGTGAGTAACATTCCACCCTCACCAGTAGTGACATGCTTATTGGCATAGAAACTGAAAGTACTAATATCACCAAAACTACCACAAGGTCGTTGATGGTAATTCTGACCATGAGCCTCAGCGGCATCCTCGATAATAGCTAGCTGATATTTATTTGCGATTGCAACCACTGCATCCATATCTACTGGCAAGCCATAAATGTGAACAACCATAATGGCCTTGGTACGGGGCGTAATAGCAGATTCTATCTGACTAACGTCCATATTCCAGGTTTCTGAGTCAGCATCAATGACGACAGGGGTTGCGCCAGCCCTGACTATAGCCGCCGCACAGGAAATGATAGTAAAAGTAGGCAAAATGACCTCATCACCAGCACCAATATCGAGTGCGGCAACAGCAACTTCTAAGGCAGCAGAGCCATTACACACAGCAATGCCATACTGTCGGCTAACAGTGTAGGCAAATTTTTCTTCAAAATCTCGGACAAATTGCCCCTCGGAAGAAATCCATCCTGTATCTATGCACTGATTGAGGTAGATTTTGGCTTTAGCCGGTAAAAATGGCTCATTAACAGGAATGAAATTCATAGCTAGTAGGCCTGAGATGCAACTTTTACTGGTTTAGCTAACGGAACCTCAAAACGAGTTTTATCTTGTTCCCCAACATAAGGCCCCTGCTTAACCTCAATCATTTCGACTTCTTCAACAACTTCGAAACCATGACCACCCCTGATCAGCAATATGACATCTCCAGCCTCAAGAAGACGACTTTCGAGATATTGTCGGTCGTCATTGTAAAAATCGACCCTCAGTTGACCTCGCTTAATTAGAAGAACTTCCTGAGTGTACTGAACCTGGCGAGATACAGGATTGTGAATATGAGGAGGGATAATTTTACCAGCAGGATGGCGCATGTACGCCAGCTGCTGAGAAAGTCCGCTAGGCGTAAAGAAGTGGATTCCTTTTTCTCGAAATTTTTGAGAAACAATAATGGCTAGTAGAATATCGCGATCGGTGATTTCGTCAATCACAATTGAGAACACTCCAGATTAAAAGGCATTGCTATTACCAAAATTTCTTGTTTAATGATATTAGGGTTATAGTTCCCATCGCACAGATATTCCTCAACAAGTTCTAGAACCGATTAGACTTGCCAGCAAGACAAAATCGGCTCTAAATCATCAAAGACTTGGAAGACCTGCTGAACGTAGTCTTGAGCAGACCATTGCGCGGCGCGTTGGAAGCCTCGCTTAATATAATCTTGACGAAGCTCATCTTGCTGCCAAAAATCTTTTATAGCAATTGAAATTTCGGTTGCGCTTTTAGGATCAACAAGTTTTGCAGCATTGCCTAATTGTTCTTGTGCACCTGGTACATTAGCAGCGATAACCGGACACCCCTGAGAAAAGGCTTCCAAGGGCGGTAGGTTGTCGGGTCCAAAAAATGAGACAAACGTGAGTGCGATCGCTCGCCGATACAATAAGCCTAGATCAGTTCGGGGAACAAATCCAAGTAATTTAATCTGTTCTGACAAGTCATAACGATTGACTAGAGCTTGAAGATAACTCAAGTTTCCCTTATCGGCTCCAACAAATACAATTGAAACTGTTAAGTCATACTCTTTCTTCAACTGAAAGATTGCCAATAGTAAGTTTGCATGATTTTTATGAGGCCAAAATTGAGCCGGATAAAGTAGGTATCTCTCCGGAAGTTTATATTTCTCTAGAATCTTATCTGAGTTCTCATCGCTGTTCTCTTTACTAAAAGTTGGAGGAGGAAATGGAATCACTCGAATTCTTTCAGAAGGAACATCATAAAATCGTTCTATTTCAGCTTTTCCAACTTCTGTGCCGGTGAGAATGGTCATTGCTCGACTCACCAAAGGGGCAATACTACTTTCCCGCTTTTCCCATTCACCGTCACGACTGACTTCAGGGAAATAGGGCTGCAGGCGATGCTGCAGATCGAATATAGGGGTAATGTATGGAATATCTGCAGTGTATACTCCTGGGACTATTGACCAAATTAAGTTCAATTCGAGATTCTTGGCAAGCTGATTTTGCGATCTCAATCGTTTTTTGCTTCTAACAGCTTGCAAAAAAGGTGCTACTTTCTTGATTTCATCTACTGCGCGAGGCTTAAAATATTGGGCAGTCGGATTATGATTACCTTTCGAAGCGGCGAGGAAGCTAACATTCTGACTTTTCTGAGGAAAATTCTGAGGGACTGAATTCAGCACTATAAAACTATGTTTGCTTTGCGCTGACAGGTTCAGAAATGCTTCTAAGATTTGAGTCTCAAATGTGTAACTTCCTCCACGTTCTGGAATCGATTCTTTGAGATAAATACCAATTCTCATAATGAGTCGTTTTCTCGAAAACTGTAGATGTATGAATAGGCTTTATTTTTAACCTGCCAAGGCCTGAAAAGACTCTCTTCAACAAAGAGTTCCTCCTATTTAATCAGCTCTATACAGGCTACGGCCCTCGCTGCTGCTGCCTTGTCAGGCTCAACGGGCAGTACTTTAGGAAGCTTAGAAGATTTTAACTGAGTTATCCATTCAACATACTGAGCATCCATACAATCTTCAGCCGTTGATACTTGCCAACCTTCCTGAGAATAACGATAAAAATAGATTCGATATGTTTCCGGTGAGAACGTCTCAATAGCGCGTTCAAGTAATTCGCAATCGAATTGCTGAAATGAATCGAACTTCTTGTACCTCCCAAAAGGAACACTTAGGATTAAACTGCCACCAGGTTTCAGAACACGGCGCAACTCTTGAATGGCGAATAAATAGTCTAGAGGAGCATCTTCAACATCAGTATTTGAGTCATATAGTCTATTATCAAAACCTATATGCTCTATTGTTGAAAGACTCACAATCGCACTGTAAAAATCATTCTTTAAAGGGAGACATCTAAGATCGTGATATAAGTATGAGATACCCTGCTGCCAAAAACATCTATGCTCAGGAGCAAGGGTCACAATATCGAGTGATTGACGCGACAAATCAAATTGCGAAACCAAATGCTCAAAGTTCAGAGCAGAACCAGCATCCAAGATTCGAGTCGCCGATTCAGGTAAGTTTGCAAATGCCCAAGGATATTCTACACACCGCTCATCCAGTCCAGAGCCATACCCAATAGGTAATCTTTCTCCTTTTTGCCACTGCTGCCAGTGTGCCTTATGGGCTAAAACATCAGCGATAAATGTATCTTTATAAGAGTTGTAACCTGATGACCATGGGACTCGTCCGTTCTTAAGAAAAGAATCTATCAAACTCTGATTATCTTTGCCTGAAAGGCGCTTGACCAGAGGCACAATCGCCGATGGCAACCAGTATTGGATTGTTGAGGTTAGTTCCATTTTTATTGATGATTCATTAATCGATCTAAAAGGGCTGATGGATAATATGCTTGAGCTTGTTTTTCCGCAGAATCTGTCTTTGCCTACTGACAAAGCACTACTCAGAGATTATTTCCTCTAGTCGAGCAGAAGAAAGCCAATAGTCAGGACGAAAGACCCAGCGTCGAAGATCTTTATCCGTGATTAAGCGCAATTGATAGATCATCGCTGTCCAGTTATAAACAGATGATAGGTCCGCTTTCACTCTCTTAGATGAACAAGCAAATGGAGCCAGAAGACTAGTATAAAGAGCAGCCTTAACGAACTTGATAAAACTAATCAACGCTATCGTTGCTAATTGCCAGCGACGATAGCGATTATTTCTGATTTTGGTATAGAAGCTACTAATCGCGCTTTTTTCAGCTCTTGATTTCAAGGCATCATGTTCTAGACGCTGTGCAGGAATTCTATGATGCAGCCAAGCTTTACCTGCGTACACTACTTTATATCCGGCATCATAAACCTTTTTAGTGAATCCAGTTTCACCATCTCCACGGTGCCATTGAATACCATTCTCTGCGGTTCCATCAGGATGAAATCCTCTCAATCCTAGGATCAAGCACTTACGAACAGCCATGTTACAACCAAAAGGTGTTTGCGGCCATTGTAGTTCTTGAGTTTGGGTACCAAGATCTAGAAGACTTAGAAAACTTTGATCGATCTGTGACAACCAGATGGGCGGGACACCTTCCCATCTAGGCGAACTTTTACCTGCAACAGCACCTACCTTAGGATCGTCGAAAGGCAGATAAATTTGATTGATCCAATCAGACGAAACGAGAACGTCGTCATCTATATAAACGACAATTTCGCCTTTCGACAGCAGAGCCCCTACATTACGACCATTATGGAGCCCAAGCTCAGGTAATGCTCTGTAAGTAATAGAAAGAGAAGACTCAAGGTTCGCTTTTAGAATGTCTTGTTCTAAAGCTGGATCACAGCCGTTATCAATGACAATAATCTCATATGTAATATCTGTTTTCTGTGCTATCACGCTATTGAGAGCTTCAAACGCATAAGTAGCTCTATTAAGAGTGGGAATAACAACAGATACACGAGGTGCCCTCTCTTCATTTACTTTCTGAGTATTCACTCTTGCCCAATAAATGCTATCTAGACATTGACCGCCATCTATCTGAATAGGGAAAATTAATTCTTGCACAGCTTTCTGAATGCCTTCAGACCAACCATAGTCATGAAATACAACCATTCCATTACGCTTCATTTTCGGCAACCAAGCATCTAAATCACTTTTGAGTCCTTCGTATGAGTGATCCCCGTCCAGAAAAAGTAAATCTATCTCGTGCTGAAAGTTCTTTGCAATTTCGGTAGAGAAACCTCGTAATGGAATAACTATCTCTCCAAATGGACTTGTATTCTTTAAAAACTGAGCGTATGTGTCTTTCTGTCCTTCCGTCATGGCATGATTTTGCCAGGTATCGACAGCATAAACGCTTCGAGCTTTCCCATGACTTCCATGGGCTAGGAAGCAAGTGCTAGCGCCCAGATAGCTTCCCACTTCTACAATGAGTCCCTCTTGATCAATTTTCTGGGCAAGTTCAGAGAGGAGAAATCGCTCTGATTCTGTCATTTGAGTAGGAACGGACCAGTAAGCATCCAAAGAAGCGTCCCAAATCGGCTTTTGGTCTGTATTCCTAGTGTTTTGAGAGTCAACTATATTCACGATGGTACTTATTAAAGTTAGGAGAATACTGATATCCTGGGCAATCCAAAAAGTGAAACTTTAGAAGGTAATCAGAAGCATTAGCTTTCGCAGTGCTAGATAAAGACGAATAAAAGACTGGATAGCAGTATGCCAATAATAAAGTTCGGAACCAAGTTGCAAAAATAGAGCTACCTCCCTTCGGATTACTCATCAAGGGGTGCCCATACTCAAAAGCAGCATACTTTTGAAAACAAGCACCGCCATTTTTATTAAAGTTCAGAGAATTCCATAACAGGCCTCTATGAATAAAGTGGCTACTCTTTTCATAGAATTCTTTCTTCTGAGTTGAAAGTACTACTATTGGGTAAAGAGCATCAATATCTTGGCAAGCAGTGGAAAAAATATTTTCTAAGTCAAACCCACCTAGTTTATTTTGCAGAGTCAATAAAGACTCAAAAGCTTGTTCTGGGAACGGAATATTATATCCCTCGTACCAATATAGTAACCAAAAATGATACGCTGCCTGAACACCTTCAGACAGCGCTCGATAGACATTACTATTTCGCCCCCACAATCCATTATTCGAGTTGCATCGCTCACTTACTTCAAAAAGGATAGTATTGATTAATGATTGGGTTTTGAGTCCTGGATTAGCGTCTCTAAAGAACTGAAAACTGCCACAAACATTTTGTACAGCATTGCTGCTGTAGGATGCACGCTCTCCCCAATCAAGTCGGCCAATCCATTGCTTTATTTTCTGAGGAGAATCATACGTCTCTAAGTAGTTGAGAGACACTACTGGCGTGGAACCTAGTGCATAAAGCGCCATTAAACACAGTAAAGTAAGATGACGCCATCCCCACCAATCTTCTGTTTCAGCAATTGCGTTAGATACAGCTGCATCTTTAAAGAGACCATCTGAGCACTGATGACTTCTTATATATTCAGCCCATTGAGCTCTCTCATCTAAGCTTATGCTCTGTAAATCACCTACAATATGGCAGAACAAAGCGGCAAAAACAGATGCGTATAAAAGCGGGATTTTTCCTTTTTCTGTATATCGATACCGGCCGTATATACCATCTTTAACCCTAAGAGAGTCAACATATTGTCTCGACTTATTAACCTGTTTCGGTATATGCTCTATCAAGTTTTGAGTTCTACCTTCCAAAAACCGTTCAGCTTGATAGATCCTAATTAATTCCCTTGTCTTTTTAATTGTTGTTTTTAGAGACATATCTTCTATCCGGCTCTTCCGCCATACAAACTTCAACAGATAGCACCGCTACACCATCTTCCTTCGTCAGCAAGTATCCTGTTCTATATATGTCTGCAGGATATACAGTGAAGTCTATGCACTGTTCGATCTTATCTTCTAAAGCACCTTGGTGAGAGCCTAAAGAAACTGTCAGCAAGTAGGTCCCAGGAGTGAGTTGCTTTGGTAAAATCCGAAAAATGATAGTGCCATCTTTCTGAATTTTGTGAGGAGGAGGGAAAGCCATATAAGTATTATATCCACCAACTCTTACACCTTCTGCTGTGTACAAGATAAAGCCTGCTCCAGCTAGGAACGTATCTGGTTCGTCCGATTTATATTCGATGTGTACAGAGATTTTCTCTAATTGACTAAAATCTTTCTGGTATTCACCTTCTGAATTTCTTACAGATACACTACGCAAAATACGCTTCATTCCAGCAAGCCTATTTCGGTGATCACTCAAGTCAATCGAAAGGTCATTTATTTGTCGCCCGGAAGATAAATACTTGGATATAGTTTCGTCCACACTTCCAGCGGAAACAATTTCTCCTTCTTCCAGCAAGATGCACTGATTCACAAGTTCTCTCAACACTCCCATATTGTGACTAACGAACAGCAGCGTCCTTCCATCATTCGAAAGATCTCCCATTCGACTAAGGCATTTCTTCTGAAAAGCTGCGTCTCCAACGGCTAAAACCTCATCTACGATCAAAATCTCGGTATCTACATGTGCAGCTACAGCAAAAGCCAATCGTACATACATTCCTGACGAATAACGTTTAACTGGAGTATCCAGAAAGCGTTCCACTTCAGCAAAACTGACAATCTCATCGAATTTCCGGGAAATCTCAGTTTTACTCATCCCTAGAATTGCTCCATTGAGAAAAATATTCTCTCGCCCTGTCAATTCAGGATGGAAGCCAGTGCCTACCTCTAGCAGACTCGCTACGCGGCCTCTTAAAGTAAATTGTCCTGTTGTTGGCTCAGTAATTCGACTTAAGAGCTTCAGAAGGGTCGATTTACCCGCGCCATTTCGGCCAATAATACCAACCCGGTCACCTTGTTCTATCTCAAAAGAAATATTCTGTAAAGCCCAGAAGTCTTCCTTATACGATGATCCTCTCTTTGAAGGTCTCAGCACCATATTCTTCGTCTGCTTTGCGCTCTTAAATAACACATCACGTAAAGCTATATATTTCTCTTTTCGACTATGGCCAATGAGATACTTCTTCCCTAAGTTTTCAACCTGAATAATAGCTTTAGTCATGCTTTAAATTACATCCGCGAACGTACGTTCCATGCGGCGGAAGTACATAACACCACTCCATAGAATCAAACCAACCAGTATCAGCGACAGAGAGAATCCAGGCCAATACAACACCGTTCCCCTACCTAAAATAGCCCAGCGAAATCCATCGATTACACCGACCATCGGGTTAAGAGAGTAGAGTAATCGCCACTGCTGTGGCACTATATTGCTACTGAATCCCACGGGAGAAATGTATAGACCGAGTTGAACTATAAACGGTACGACGTAACGGAAATCTCTATATTTTACATTTAAGGCGGCCAACCAAAGACCGCTTCCAATAGCAGCTGCAAATGCAACCAAGACGAAAAATGGTAATGCAAGAATGCGCCAGCTAGGAACAAAGTTGTACCATGCCATCAATCCCAACAAAATCATACCCGAGATCAAAAAATCTACGAAGCTTACAATGACTGCACTTGTTGGAACGACCAACCTAGGGAAGTAGACTTTAGAAAGTAGATTAGAATTAGAGATCAGGCTATTGCTACATTCCGATAAAGCGCTCGCAAAAAACTGCCAAGGAAGAATAGCGGCAAAAACCAAGACAGGATAAGGTACGTTACTTTCTGAAGGTAGGTTAGCTAGTCTACCAAAAACAATAGTAAAGACTACCATTGTTAGGAAAGGACGAATTAAGGCCCAAGCAACTCCTATGAAAGTCTGCTTATAGCGTACTAAGATATCTCGCCATGCGAGGAAATAGAACAACTCTCGATAGCGCCAAACATCTCGCCAGTACTGAGTTTCTGTCTGCCCAGCTTTAATTCGCAAGTAATGTTCAGACTCCATAAAGCGTAAGATGTTGCCTAATCTTTGTATGCTCTATGTTGCCCTAATTAGTTTCTGTCCTATCAGGTTTTATTGATGAAGTACTGTCACATTTAGTGATCCACTCTGCGTTTCGAAGCGATCGCACCTCCCAATCCATCATTCACGCCCGCTAACATCGACTGTACCTCACCGTTCAAATTATCTGCGGCAAACAGCGCATAGCCGCCTACAGGTAAATTACGCAACAAATCGATCTGACGTCTCGCCTCAGACGTTGGCAGATTCAACAATCGAATACCAGGAATGATGCGCGTAGCGTAAAAGCTAGATTCTAAAACCCAGGGTTGAATCAACTCAGAAAACTCATGGGTACTGCTGGCGTAGCTCATTAGCACAATCCAATCGACTAGCCCTTGCTCGGCCCAATCTTCCCAGTTCTGCTGAAGTGCATGATGACGGTAGTAAGTGTCATCAGCAAAGACGGCCGCAGAAATAGTGAGGTCACGGTGGCGACGCAGACGCTGCGAAGCTTCGGCGACAAAAGAACTAATTTGATTGGAACGAAAAGCTGTCCATTGACTCCACAACCTAGCCAGTCGCTGATCGCCGCCGTTGCGAGATGGAATGGTCACGGGGTCTACGCCCGTGAGTTCGTAAAATTGCTCGCGGGCCGCTGTACCATAGCCAAACGTACGGTTGTTCAGCGCGTCTTGAAAGGGATAGCGAACATAGTCGAACTGGATGCCATCTACGTCATAGTTGGTCGCTATTTCATCGAGCAGCTCGAACAGGTACTGACGAACATCAGGGTTAGCAGGATCCATAAAGAATTTGGGCTTACCAGGAATGGTCAGGTTGCCTCGATTATCCAGTCCGGCCCAGTCAGGATGAGCGCTGAGTACGGGGCCAGGATAGCTTTCCGGTTGGCCAACAATACGGTTGTGGGCACGGTTGCCTACGGCGAATAGCCAAACCCAGGCATGCACCTCAATGTCGTAAACCTTGCCAAGATCAATTGCGGCTTGCAACGGATCCCAGCCGCGAATGAGCGGATTTTGCTCAGGGGCGACTTCGCTGGGATAAATCGGATAGCCCGCGTTGACGGTTTCGACAAACACCGTGTTAATGCCAGCTGCTCTGAAGCGTTCAAAAATTTGGGCTAGGCCTTCGGGCGATCGCGCATTCACAATGGTCTCTCGATCGAGCCAGATAGAGCGCACCTCTGAGCGAGAAACGTTGCGAGCAATCTGCTGGGTTGGCACAACTGGCGCTGCAACAGGAACCGATTGCGCTACCGCGCCTTCAATAGCCCCCCAACTCATCACGCTGGCTAACAGCCCACTATATATAGAGCGACGCCAGCGTTTTTGTAGAACAGAAGAGTGAGCAGCCATAGGGAAACAAGTGCGGAAGCAGGACTTCCCTTTAAATTCCCGAAGCAGAGATGAGGCTATCAAGATTAGATGTTGTGTCCATTCATTAAGAGCAAACTTAGGAACAAACGCGCAGCCTCGCGGTTGGCGTTATACATCCGGGTTCCGCTATAATGCGAACAAGTGTTAAGCAAAGTCATCATGAGTTCACATAAGCCTTCCGCACAGTCATCTACTCACCAATCAGCTGAGCAAACGGCTGCGACTGACGTCGAAAATATAGTGGTTATTGGCTCGGGGCCTGCTGGCTATACCGCAGCCTTTTATGCAGCTCGGGCCAATTTGAAGCCGTTTATGTTCGAGGGTTACCAGGCCGGGGGCTTGCCGGGGGGTCAGCTAATGACCACCACTGAAGTTGAGAACTTTCCTGGGTTTCCCGATGGGATTACCGGCCCTCAACTGATGGACAATATGAAGGCTCAGGCGCTGCGCTGGGGTGCTCAGCTGGTGACAGAAGACGTGATTGAAGCAGACTTTAGTCAGCGGCCTTTTGTGATTCGCTCAGAAGAGCGCGAGGTTAAGGCGCACAGCGTCGTGATTGCGACGGGTGCAACGGCTAAGCGACTGGGATTGCCTTCTGAGCAAAGGCTTTGGAGCAAAGGCATTTCGGCCTGCGCAATTTGCGACGGCGCAACGCCGCTGTTCAAGATGGAGTCGTTGGCCGTTATTGGCGGTGGAGATTCTGCAGCAGAAGAAGCTGTGTATCTGACAAAGTACGGCTCCCATGTGAATTTACTGGTTCGCGGAGACATGATGCGGGCGAGTAAGGCGATGCAGGACCGGGTTCTTAACAATCCAAAGATCACCGTGCACTGGAACACAGAGGCGGTTGATGTGTATGGCGATGACCTGCTAGAAGGGCTTAAGGTCAAAAATGGAAAAACTGGGGAAGTGAGTGAGTTGCCTGTGCGCGGGCTATTTTACGCGATTGGCCATCGACCCAACACCGATTTGTTTAAAGGTCAGCTAGATCTAGATGAAATTGGCTACATTCGGACGCAGCCGGGCTCGGTAGCGACAAATATCGAAGGGGTATATGCAGCTGGCGATGTGCAAGATCACGAATATCGGCAGGCGATTACCGCAGCAGGAACGGGCTGCATGGCAGCGCTGCTAGCTGAGCGGTGGCTGAGTGAACACGAATTGATTCACGAGTTTCATCAGAGCGGATCTGAAAAGTCTGAGGATGAGAAAAAGCCCTCTGAATATAAGCTGGCGGAAGGCTTTGATCCGGGCACAACCAGACATGTCGGCGGCTATGCGCTGCGGAAGCTCTATCACGAGAGCGATCGCCCCATCCTGGTGAAATATGCTTCACCCACTTGTGGACCTTGCCACACACTTAAACCTATTTTGAGTAAAGTTGTCGATGAATTTGAAGGGCGTATTCACTACGTCGAAATCGATATCACGGAAGATAGCGATGTCGCTGAATCTGCGGGAATTACCGGGACGCCGACAGTTCAGCTGTTTAAAGACAAGGCGCTGGCAGGTGAGATGAAAGGGATGAAGCAAAAAAGCCAATATAGACAGATGATTGAAGAGAGTTTCGCGGCAGCCGAAACTGTAGCGGTCGGGGCAACGGTATAAAATCTCTGAGCTGGCCTCTTTGTCTATGTTAGAATCGAATACTCTACGTCCATATTTTTGTCTAATAACACCGTAAGCGTATGGCTTTGCTACAAGAGCGCAAGCAAGAAATCATTTCTGAGAATCAAATTCACGAAACGGATACCGGATCGGTCGATGTACAGATTGCGATGCTCACCGATCGCATCAATACACTGAGTAAGCACCTTCAGAAGAATAAGAAGGATTATTCTTCTCGTCGGGGCCTGCTGAAAATGATTGGTCAAAGAAAGCGGATGCTAGCTTACCTAACAAAGCAAGATCCTGAGCGCTATAAGGCGTTGATTCAAAAGCTAGGTATCCGTCGCTAATCGGCCAGCGCCTGGCTGGTAACTTGGCTAATAATAAATTGGCCATGCCTGATGGTCACTGAATCTGATGGTGACTGAATCTGTTTAGAGGGATGCCCTGTCAGGTATTTCTTAAGGTAGGAAAAGAGATGGCTTCTAAGTCTGAGCGAGAATCTCAAAGCGATCGATCTCAAAGTGAGCGCTCTCAAAGTGATAGAGCGGCGCTACCGTTTGAACCCAAGCGGAAACAGGCCAAGGACGGAAAAGCGTCGTCTGGCAAAGTATCGTCTGATGGCGCTAAGGCATCTCGTGCTGAGAAAAAATCGAAGAAAGCGCGGGCTAAGGATAGCGATCGCAAAGAGGCTTCAACGGTTTCGGCGAAGGCGCAGGCTCGGGTAGATGACATTCGAGCAGCCAATCGTAAGCAGGCAGAAAAGATCCGCGAAGAGAGTGCTAAAAACAGCGGACCGGATAGCGATGGTTCTATCCCCAAACATGTCAGTCGGCGAATGGTTCGGCGAATGGCTATTCTTTCGATCAGTCCAATTGCGGTAGGCGTGAGCATTTTCTTTTTGTCTTACTACCTGCTGAGCAATGAGATAGTGACGTTTGCGCCAGTTGTAGTCTTGCTGACTACGATGGGTTGCTTTGGGTTGGGCGTGCTGGGTCTGACATATGGCATGCTGTCGGCCTCTTGGGATGATGAACCAGGAAGCCTCGTCGGACTAGAGCAGTTTAAGCTGAACTTTGGACGGTTGATGGACGCAAGGCGCGCATCTAAGACTTAGCTAGCCCCATATATAAATAACCAAGAGATAGCAAAGAGGCGTAAATCGAGTTGATTTACGCCTATTCTTGGTTTGAGTCTCTAGGTTGATCCCTGAGGATGGGTTAAGCCCTGAGGAAAAGCTGGGATGAGCCTTGGAGACACCCGAATGGATCTCAGCCTGCTTTATCCATTCGGGTGTCTTGAGCGAGCAAATAAAGTTCTGCCCACTTGCTGGTAACTTGCTTTTTAGTCAGCTCAAAGTTTTGGGCGATATCCTCAACAGAACGGCCTGCTTTGAAAGCATTGAGTATCGTTCTTTGATCGTCAGATAAGCCCTCCCAATATTTATCCCACTCGGTTAGGGTAAGCCCTAGATTGTGCTGTTTAAGAGACGTTTTGAGCCAGGAAAATACCAGGTCGGGCTGTTCTTTGAGGGTAAAAATGCGGATGGCGTGGTAGCTGATTTTTTCGCGTAGACGGTAGGCTTCGCGAACGTTGAGACCGAGCTGACGCGAGATGCTGTCTTGGGCGTAACCCTGTAAGTGCAGCTCTAACCACTGAACGGCAGTATCACCTAGCTTTTCGCCTAAATAATCGGCGAACTGCTGCTTTACCAGCTGGCGAGAGGCTTGCTGAGCTTCGTGTTCTTTTTGAACGGTGTAGCGATCGAGCGCTTCAAAGTCGAGCAGACTGAGGGTACCGTCAGCATCGTCGGTGCCGATTTCTTCTGAGATGAGGTGAATGAGTTCAGCGCTGGGGACTTGGGTCATGCCGCCACGCTGCGATCGCCTCAAGTAATTCACAAACCGATACACCAGCAGCGGCTGATTGCGAATCGGTCTGAGACAGTATTCTTCAATCGTGGCGAGGGTGAGTAAATTGCGCAGGCTGGCTCTAGAGGTGCACTGGCCAATCCACTGAGTTTGCGATCGCATGTACTTATCGCTCTGAAGCATTTCTTGAATCACTTCTTGCAGCACATCTTTGACAGCCCGCTTGCGATCACGGCTAAGCGCAATCCATACCCGAATCTTGCTACGAATCAGGAACAGCCCGCCCAGCTTCTGTAGCAGCTTTTTGTAAGCCCGATCGGGCGACGCACCCCAATAGCGTGAGATAAAAATGCGATAGCGATAGTCCATCGCCCGCTTAGCCAGCTTAATTTCTTTAGGGGCCATCGGCTCAAATCGTTCAGGCTCGCCGACCAGCCATTGAGCAATCGCCTCCTGGGTGGCGGCAGGCTGATCGGGAAAGTCGGCGGCGAGACGCGATCGCCAAGCGGCCAAAATATCTTCGTAGCGATCGCCTGAGACAACTGCCGTACTGGTAATATTCTCGGGCGCGGTTGCTCTGGGGCGACTGCTGTCTTGAGCGTTCCTATCTTGAGCATTCACCGATGATGTCACCTGTCTCCTCCACGCTGATTCTTCACATCGCTAATTCTTCACACCAACGCCACACCAGCTCCTAAGAGCAAGCAGCCTGCGCAGCAAGCACAAATAATGCCTTACTCTAACCCATTGTCGAAGAGATGTAAGGCACGATATCGACTGAGCCAATGGCCAGTACTGACAAGTCAATGTCTCGATTAGCACATCGATTTTCTGCCGGTTTATTCGCCCTTCATCTTCTCTTCACACAAGGGCTGCAATCTACACAGTAACTATGGAGAATCTCCGTATTATTACGCACATGTACTGAGGGATTCAGGGCACTTTCCTTTAATCATGGAAGTCTCATAGGCGTATATATCTTCAGTTTTTAATCGATATACACCCGGTTATCGTCATCCGTCGGAAATAATTGATGCCTCGTAATGCCTTCTCCTATCCCTCAATTGAGAACCAGGTTTATCAACCACCCCTTCATCGTCTACCGCACATCTCTACCCGGTCTGTTTTTAAGCGATCGCTCGACATTATGGGTGCTTGCGTAGGGCTCTTTATATTGAGCGTGCTGTTTGTACCGATTGCGATCGCGATTCGACTGGACTCTGAAGGACCTGTCTTATACTGCCAGGAAAGATTTGGGCTACAGGGGAAACCCTTTACAATCTGGAAGTTTCGCTCCATGGTGACCAATGCGGACACCCTCAAAGAGAACATTGATAACGAAGCGCAGGGCCTGATTTTCAAAAACGAAGCCGACCCCCGCATTACGCGAGTGGGTCGCTTTCTAAGAAAGACTAGCCTGGACGAACTTCCCCAGTTTTGGAACGTACTGATTGGCGATATGAGTTTGGTGGGTACGCGTCCACCAACTGGCGATGAAGTTCGCCATTACAACGCTCGCCACTGGCAGCGGCTAGACGTGCGCCCTGGCATGACCGGGCAGTGGCAGGTCAGCGGACGCTCTACCATCAAGGACTTTGAAGAGATTGTGGCGCTAGATCTGCACTATCAAAATCATTGGACACCCACTTACGATGTTCAGCTGATTGTAAAGACGGTGGCGGTACTGCTTTCTAAACAGTCAGGGGCCTGTTGAGGAGTGGCCACTCAAATAGCCTCTTAACTGTAATAGCCCCTTAACTGCTGCGAAGTTAGCGCTATGCTTGCTTCAACCACCGCGCCACATCTTTGGCGTGATAGGTCAAAATTAAATCCGCACCAGAGCGCTTAAAGCTAGTCATGGTTTCCATGACCACTTTTTGCTCATCGACCCAGCCGTTCAGAGCGGCGGCTTTAACCATGGAGTACTCACCAGAAACGTTGTAGGCAGCCACAGGTAAATTCGTCGCCTCTTTTACCCGCCAGATAATATCCATGTAGGCAAGCGCAGGTTTTACCATCAGCATGTCTGCGCCTTCAGCAATATCTAGCTCAATTTCTTTGAGCGCTTCTACGCCATTACCAGGGTCCATTTGATACGTGCGGCGATCGCCAAACTGAGGGGCAGATTCAGCAGCGTCGCGAAAAGGACCGTAGTAAGCAGAGGAGTATTTAGCCGCATAGGAAAGAATCGGCAAATCTTCAAAGCCACCTTCGTCTAGCCCGCTGCGAATGGCCTGAACAAAGCCATCCATCATCCCAGAAGGCGCAATAATGTCAGCCCCTGCATTCGCTTGAGACACCGCCGTTTTTTTCAGCAGCTCTAGCGTTGGATCATTCAGCACGCGCCCGGTGAGATCGCCGACGTCCAAATAGCCGCAGTGCCCATGGTCGGTGTATTCGCACAGGCAGGTATCGACCACCACAATCAGGTCAGGAACGGCCTTTTTAATCGCTTCGGTGGCCTTTTGAACAATGCCGTGATCGTGCCAGGCACCTGTGGCTTCGGTGTCTTTTTCGGTGGGGATACCAAACAAAATGACGGCGGGAATGCCGAGGTCGTACACCTCTTTCGCTTCTTCGACGATTTTATCGACCGAAAGCTGGTATACGCCGGGCATAGACTTGACTTCTTGCGCAAAGGTATCGCCAGGGACCGCGAACAAAGGATAAATCAGGTCGTTGGTCGTAACGATGTTTTCTCGCACCATGCGGCGGAGATTGGCGTGCGATCGCAAACGACGGGGGCGATGGGAAGGAAACATAAATATTAAAAGGGAGAAAGGGTTAGAAAATGACGGCCTCCGCGGCCTCCTCTGGGACTCAACAGATGCAACCAAGTGTAAAGCTTGTATTGAGAAGAGTTTAGGTATAGCTGCGCAAAAGTTACTTTCTGTAAAAAATGCGAAGACGGTAAACTGGTTAAGTTGTATTCGGTGTACCAGTGTTTGCTCCTGCTGAGCTGCTGTGGGCGTTTATCGGTCTGATTTTGACGATTGGCAGTACGTGGGTTGAGGCCTTTGCCTTTACGGTGCCAAGCGGCGGGGGCTTAGAAACCTATTCTCTGGGCGTGACGTTTCAGTTTGGGGTGGCGCTATTTATCGGCTGCATGGGCGGCAGAAACGCGGCGGCGCTCTCACAGATTGCCTATATCGCGCTCGGCGTGGCGCTATTTGAGCGGTTCGGACTAGAAGTGTTCACCCAAGGGGCCGGGGTGAGCTATCTGCAAGAGCCGAGCTTTGGCTATTTGTTGGGGTTTATTCCGGCAGGTTGGGTGTGTGGCATGTTGGCCATTCGGCAAAAGAAAAAGGGGGCACAAAAGCTACCGCCCAAAAAGGTCACCTTGGAAAGGCTGGCGTTTTCAGCGATCGCAGGTCTTGTCGTCATGCACCTTTGCGGTCTGACCTATCTGGTGCTGGGGCATCTGTTTCGCTGGCTACCGGCGACACCGGCCTTGGGCGTTTCTATGCTGGACTATTCAGTCGCGCAGTTTCCCGGTCAGGTGATGGTGAGCTGTGCGATCGCTCTGATCGCCTTCGGTCTGCGCAAGGCACTGTTCTACTAAAAAGGCACTGTCCTACTAAAAAAGCTATTGCTTAAGTTTTCGTTCTCAAGTTTTCGTCCTCAAGCGTCCGTTCTAACCTTTGCCTCTTTTAGAACTGACTTCTCCTTCAAACCTTCGCCTTCAAGGGCTTAATCAAATCAGTGAAACCTAAAAACGCGCTCTTCTGGCTAGCGGCGATCGTTGGCATCATTTTGGACTACCTCACCAAAGCGTGGGTCGTCGAAAATTTTGATCTACAAGAGAGCGTCACGATTATTAGCGGCGTGCTGAACTTTACCTATGTCATCAACGAAGGCGCCGCCTTTAGCCTGTTTAGCGAAAATGGCGACTGGCTGAAGTGGCTATCGCTGCTCGTCAGTGCGGGGCTAGCGCTCTACGGCTGGTTCGCGCGCATTCCTAATCGGTGGGAGGCCGCTGGCTACGGGTTTATTTTGGGTGGGGCCTTTGGCAATGGCATAGAACGGTTTGCCCAGGGCTACGTAGTCGATTTTCTGGCGATTTTTCCCAGCGTTGACCTGCCGATTTTGAATCACCCCTTTCCGATCTTTAACGTGGCCGATATCTGGATTAACCTGGGTATCTTGTGCCTGCTAGCCGTCGCTTTTCAAGAACCGGATGAAGGTTCTCAGCCGCCCTCTCTGAGGACAGCTAGCAGATCGACTGACCGACCAGCTAGCCGCAGGACAAAAAGAGCAAAGCCTCGCCGGACTGAATAGCCACTGTCCGAAATTGCTATGCCTGAGTTTGTTGAGTCTTAGATAGCTGCCTTGCTTTTGATTGTCTCCTTTTTACTGGCTGCTTTTTCGAAGATCGCGCTCCAGACATCGTTCTTATCTGAACAGCATCGCTTAAAGCTCATCGTGATTGAATGTCGTTTTCTGGCGTAATCGCTTACCATTCAAAAAACTCGATACCAAATCCTCGACCCCAACTGTCAGCGCCGCTTTTTTGATCTATGACTTCTCCGCCACCTCCTAATCCATCTAGAAAGCCGGATCCAAAGAAGAAGAATGCCCCTAAAAGCGCACCGAAGACGTTTCTAGGCTCAATTACTCAGGCTTTTCATACGGTGCAGGCCAATGTGGACTTTAATAAAATTCCACTCAAGCCGGATGCGCGGGTCCCCAAACTTGTTGTTGAAGCAGAAGCGGGTAAAAGCAGCGAATATCCACTGGTAGGAGAGCACTACGTTCTGGGGCGATCTTCTAAAAACGCTGATATTGTGGTGCGATCGCCTATCGTCAGCCAGAAGCATTTGTCATTAACGCGCGATCGCAATCGCCCTGGCAACCCCTTCGTGATGCGAGACCAGGGGTCTACCAACGGCATCTATCGCAAAAAAAAGCGCCTCTCTAAATTTCCGCTACGCCACGGGGACGTGCTTACCCTTGGGCCAGAAGAGCTGGCCGACGCGGTTACCGTTCGCTATGTCGATCCGCCGCCGTGGTATGTGCTGGCCGTTCGCTATGGACTGTATGGCATTAGCGGCTTCACTGGCCTACTTGTCTTTTGGATTGTGGCACTTGAGTGGCCTAAGTTTTCGATTAGCCCGCTGCCCGAGTCAGTGCAAGGCCCTGTGATGGTGACCGCTGAGGAGAATGGTGTACGGACACCGCTCAACGAGCTACCGAATATTGCTCACATCGAAAAGAAAAGCCTAAACGAGTACTCTAGCTACTTACCCAAAGCGCTAGTGGCCTCTGAAGACTCCCGCTTTTACTGGCACCCAGGGGTAGACCCCTGGGGGATTGCGCGGGCACTGAAAACAAACGTTAGAGAAGGGGGCATCCGAGAAGGGGCCAGCACACTGACGCAGCAGATGGCGCGTAACACCTTTCGCGACTATGTGGGCACCGAGGATAGCGCGGCGCGTAAAATCCGTGAGGCCATTGTCGCGCTGAAGATAGAAACGTTTTACAGCAAAGACGCCATCATGCTGCTGTATCTTAACCGGGTCTATTTAGGCAATAACCTGTATGGCTTTGAAGATGCGTCACAGTTTTATTTTGATAAGTCGGCCAGCGAGCTGAGCATTGAAGAGGCCGCGACGCTGGTGGGTATTTTACCCGCACCGAATGCCTTTAACCCGGTGCAAGACTATCAGGCAGCGATTGAATATCGCGATCGCGTCATCGAACGCATGGTGTCTTCTGGATCTATTAGCGCCGAAGAAGGCAGACGAGCACGGCGATCGCGCATTGAAATTAGTCCTAGCGCACGCGCGCAGTTGCAAAGTGCCAGAGCGCCCTACTTTTATAGCTACGTTTTTGATGAGCTAGATGCAGTACTCGGTGAGAGCCTCGCTCGCGAAGGTAACTTCGTTGTAGAAACGAGCCTGGACCTAGTGGCGCAGGCCAGCGCGGAAAAAGCACTGCGCGCATCTGTAGACACAGATGGCGCGGCCATGGGCTTCTCGCAGGGGGCAATTGTGACCTTGAATGCGCAAAGCGGAGAAATTGAAGCCCTCGTCGGCGGCGTAGACTACGCCGAGAGCCAGTTTAACCGAGCCAGTCAGGCCTATCGTCAGCCGGGCTCTACCTTCAAAATATTTGCCTATGCCTCAGCGCTGGAGCAGGGCATTTCAGCCGGAGAGACCTTCTCTTGCGGCGACTTGAGCTGGCAGGGCCAATACTTTTCTCGCTGCCGTTCGGGGGGCGGCGCGTTGGATATGTACGCGGGTATGGCCCGATCAGAAAATCCTGTGGCGCTGCGGATTGCGCAGGCAGCGGGACTCGATTCGGTGATTTCACTGGCCAAGCGGATGGGCGTTACCTCAGACTTGCAGGCACAGCCAGGACTGGTACTCGGCCAAAGCGAGGTAACGCCGCTAGAAATAACAGGCGCTTTTGCAGTGCTGGCCAATCAGGGCGTGTGGAATAAGCCTCATGGCATTCAGCGGGTCATTGACAGCAGCGACTGTACGGATTTCAACGAGCTAGAGACCTGCCGAGTGATCTACGATTTTGCGGACAGCGCCGATGCCAATCAGCCTGTCCTCGATCCTAATGTGGCCAACACCATGGTAAGCATGCTGCAAGGCGTGGTAGAAGGGGGCACCGGGCGCAACGCTTTTATCGGTCGAGGGGAAGCGGGTAAGACCGGAACGACTAACGATAATGTGGACTCTTGGTTTATTGGCTTTGTCCCGCGCGATGAGGTGGTGACAGGCATTTGGATAGGCAATGATGATAATTCGGCCACCGACGCCGGTAGCTACGTTGCCGCCAAGCTGTGGGGTAATTATATGGGCGATGTTCTGCAATAGTTGAAGACCCGGCGCGAGGAGCAACCGTCCGCTATCGGCGTCTGGCTTTGCTCATCATTTTTTGCGATAGGCGGAGGGGCAAATTCTCCCGCTCCGCCCAATCTTGCAAGATGCGATAGAAAATTTGCCGATCGCGGCTCTGCAATACGGCTGTCTGGTCGGCGGTTTCAATCGCGTACGGGTAGCCGTTACCGACGATGACTTCGGCCCGCACTTGGTTAATGACAGTTTCAGCGAGGTCCGCTTCCCAGATCCATTTGGGCATATCCAGGCGGGCAGGGTAGCTGGTGTTGGTTTTGAGATACGTGAAGGTGAGGCGATCACACATTTCTCGGTACTCACTTAAGATACCGCCGCGATCGCAGGTCATAATCGGCGTGCGATCGCCCCACCGCATCAGTGGGTTAAGTAGCTTGGCATCGTGAATAGCACGAGATTTATCCAAATCGCGAAAGGTACGTAGCAGCGTTACGACATCGTTAGATTCTGCGGTATCGACATAGCCGACTAACGGCACCTGATGCTTTTCACTAGCGGCTAGCAGCGTCAGTACCTGCTCTACATAAGGACCTCGAATATTGTCATCAAGCATTGCTGCAAATGAGAGCACCAACGAACCATCAAAAAAGACCAGACACTTTTCAGGATCGCGGTCCTGCTGTAGCGCTCTGTCTTTTGCGGTTTTGATATAGTCGGTCAGCCGCTGCACCTCCATCGAAAATCGGCGCATGTTCATCCATCGATCCATCGGCTGCGAGCGATCGGCCACCAAATCTTTGGGCGTCATCACATCGAGCAAAATGTCTTTTTCGTAGGTGCCTGCAAGTGAATGGTGATTCTCAAACCAGCCGATTTGTACTAGGCCAATCGGAATCGAAAAGTCTTTTTGCGGAAAGACCTGCGAGCCGTCCACGGCAAAAGTTGTCACACCCGTCAGATGAGTCTCGACCCATGCCAAGCTTTGCTCCCGGTTCTCCCAGGCGAGGTGACTGCGCAAAATGCCACTCTCTTGAGCGCTAATAGGCTCAAGCGGCTTGGCCCCTAAAACACCGTCTTGAGCTTGCAGCCACTGAGCGCGATCTCGGCGCTTTAGCCTTACCCACTCATCCCAGGCCTGGCGGTACTGATCCAAATAGCTCGACGTACTCTCGTTGAAACTGGCAAAGTCAGCCCGCTTACTAGAGAGCACTGCCTGAATTTGAGAAGATTTGATGGTCATAGGCACATGTCACAAATCGGAAATAGAACAAGAGTACCAACGCTTAGAAGCCGATTCTATAATGAAAAGACTCAAAAGCTATAGCCGCTTTGCTAGAACGTATCAAATCCATATGAACATTGCAGGCCTCTAGACGTCACAGGCCTCTAAACAGTGTGCTACTGTTCGGATGATTGAAAAACATTGGCAGCAGTGGATAATAACAGAGAGATTAAACGAGTTTCTACCGGCATTAAGTCTCTTGATAAAGTTTTGCGTGGCGGACTGCCCATCGGTGAGATGTATGTAGTCAGCGGTTCGCCCGGCACTGGTAAAACCACATTAGCACTACATTTTTTAGCGGCTGGGTCACAGATGGGCGAACAGGTGCTGTGCCTGTCGCTCGCTCAGCGGATAGAAAGTCTTAAGCAGACAGCGTACTCTGTCGGAATTGATATATCGAACGTTATTTTTAAAGACTTTAGCTCTGTAGAGGCGCTGCAAAGTCTGATGGAGCAACAAACCATCTTCGACACGTCTGAGGTAGAAATGGCGGAGATGATGCAAGCCTTCACCCAGGTGATTGAGGACGTTCAGCCCGAACGGGTCGTTTTTGATGGCATTTCTCATCTCAGAATGCTGGCAAATCATGCGCTTACCTATCGGCAAGAACTTTTCACACTCCGCGACTACATGAGCGATCGCGTGATTACCACTCTGTTGACCGACACCCGCGAAGTTGCCCCCCGAGACCACGAGCTGAGTGCGATCGCCCACGGTGTGATCAACCTCTCCATTAAAACCACCAGTCATGGCAGCGACCATCGCTACATGCACATTCCCAAAATTCGCGGCATCGACTACGCCCTCGGCCAGCACGATGTAGAAATTAGCCACCAAGGCATGCGAGTGTATCAATCCTATCGGGCAATTCCCGCTAAGCCCTACGAATATACGCCCAATGCATACACACCAAGCAACCCGATAAAAGAAGGCAAACTAATAGAGGCCAAAACGATTACCAGCGGCCTTGAAGCGCTAGACCAACTCATTGGCGGCGGTCTCCTCTCTGGTACGACCTGCCTACTGGTTGGGCCTTCTGGGACAGGCAAAACCTCTCTTTCTACCGCTTTTGCCCGGCAGTTTGTCAAATCAGGCGGCAAAGTCAGTCTCTTTTTATTTGATGAGCTTACTGGCACACTGACGCGGCGAGCCCAAGGGCTGGGCATTGCCATCGACGAGTTTGTCTCACAAGATCGCATTCGTCTGCACGAGCTGAGCTTTGGCAATATCACCCCTGGCAAACTGAACTATTTGATTGAGCACGACGTAGAAACCTGGGGCGCAGGCATGGTGATTATTGATACGCTCACCGGCTATCTGAGCGCAATGCCCAACGAAAATCGACTGATTGCCCAAATGCACGAGCTTTTGATGGGGCTTAGTCGGCGCGATATTATGACTTTTGTAGTGGTCGCTCAGCACGGCGTCATCGGTCCTACACTCGAAGTCCCGGTTGATATTAGCTATCTGGCAGACACCGTTCTGCTGCTGCGTCACTTTGAGGCCGAAGGAGAACTGCGGCAGGCTGTCAGCGTCTACAAAAAGCGGTTTGGCGCTCACGAGAGAAGGATTCGAGAAATTCAGCTACAGCCCGGCAAGATCAAGGTCGGTGAGCCGCTACGTCAGTTCTCTGGCATTTTGACCGGCACACCGAGCTACACCGGAGAAAGCAGCCACTTGATTGAAAAAGATCAAGCCGATTAAAGATCAAGAAAAAGATCAATAAGTAATGCTCCAGCCCAAACGGTCACTCAGTCTCTTCATCAACCTGTCATGCCACCGCCCGCACACATTGTTTTAGCAACCTATGGTGAGCAGAATAGGACGGCTTTGCGAAAAATTTTAGAGCCACTCTCTCCCGTCTGTCTGAATGCGGCTTCAATAGCAGCCGTAGCTGACGCCATTGAAAACGAAGCTGGGCTGGTGATCATTACCGAAGAAGTTTTAGCCGATAAAAGAACCGCTAGCTTGCTCGGTGCTTGTTTAAACACGCAGCCCAACTGGTCTGATCTGCCAATTATCGTTTTGATGAGAGACTGTCGTCGGTTCGCCAGCTGCATAGCACTGCTCAATGAAACAGCTCACAGTCGCAGCGTTTTACTTTTAGAGCTGCCTCTAAAGCGCGAGGTGCTTTCCTCAGTGGCGCGCACAGCCCTACAAAATCGGCAAAGGCAGTACGTTCTAAGAGATGCCCTCAATCAGCTAAAAGCCAGCAATCAAACCCTAGAGAACTTTAGCCATACGGCCGCACACGAGCTCAGAAATCCGCTGGGTGTGCTAAAAAATAGTTTTGATTTGCTAGAGAGAACGACGCTTACACCCAGACAGACTAAGTTTGTCGAAATGGGCCAGCGAACAGCCGGGAGTATGAACCAAACCTTGAACGCACTGCTGGACTATGGAAAGGTGCGATCGCAATCTGCTCAAGCATTTACACCCATAGAGATGACCGCCGTTGTCTCGGATGCACTTTCAGGGATTCAGACATTGATTTTCGAGCGCCATGCAGTGATCAGCCAGTGCGATTTGCCGGCCGTGCAGTGCAATTATCAACTGCTGGATCAGATAGTGAGCATCCTTAACAATAACGCCATTGTCCACAACGATGCCGATATTCCACAGGTCAACGTCTCAGCGCACCCTCAACCTAACCACCGAATTCTGTTTTCCGTCAGTGACAATGGCGCGGGGATACCGGAAAACGCTCAAGGAGACATTTTTGAAATGTTCAACCGAGCGGGCAAAAATCGCACTGATGGTAGCGGGATTGGCCTAGCACTCTGTCGGAGAGTCGTCGAGCAACATCAAGGCAATATCAGCGTACGCTCTGCTGCAGGCAAAGGATGCAAATTTTCATTCGATTTAGCGAGTGCGCATTCAGCAACTACTCAGTAACGGACAGATCAGTTCGTAGCTGTTACAGAACTCGTAGCTGTTACAGAACAAGATGCTGCCACTTAACAAGATGCTGCCACTTAACAAGATGCTGCCACTTACTACAGACAATGCCCTGGAGTCACTCGACAAAGTTATAGCGATTAAATACTGACGATAGATTCAGGCGATTTCTCTTGCAGAATGTTAACCAGTGTTTCAATGTGCTTAACATTCAAGTGAGTAAGCAATCCCCCATAAGAGAGAGTGATACGATTTTTCTCATAGGATTATTTATTTCGTGGAGCATAAGCCCTTGGGACTTCGAGTAGCCGTTGTAGGCGGTGGACCAGCAGGATCTTCCGCAGCTGAAGTACTGGTAAAGGCAGGCATCGATACCTACCTGTTCGAACGCAAGCTGGACAATGCAAAACCTTGCGGCGGCGCAATTCCACTCTGTATGGTTGATGAGTTTGACCTGCCTCCCGAGATCATCGATCGTCGGGTTCGCAAAATGAAAATGATTTCACCGTCTAACGTTGAGGTGAACATTGGGTCTACGCTGAAAGACGGTGAGTACATCGGCATGTGTCGCCGCGAGGTTCTCGATGGGTTCTTGCGTGACCGAGCTGAGAAGCTCGGCACCAAAATTATCAACGGCACCGTACACAAGCTACAGCTGCCTGACAACGACAAAGCCCCTTACATTCTTCACTACGCAGACCACTCAAAAGAAGGGTTGCAGGGCGAAGCCAAAACCCTCAAAGTAGACATGGTGATTGGCGCAGATGGTGCCAACTCCCGTGTGGCGCGGGCGATTGACGCGGGTGACTATAACTATGCGATCGCTTTCCAAGAGCGCATCCGCATCCCCGACGACAAAATGGCCTACTACGAAGAGCTGGCTGAAATGTACGTTGGTGACGATGTGTCTCCTGACTTCTACGCCTGGGTCTTCCCTAAGTACGACCACGTTGCAGTCGGTACTGGCACCATGCGGCCCAATCAGGCTCGCATCAAAGAGCTGCAAAAGGGCATTCGCACTCGCGCGGCTAAGCGTATCGAAGGCGGCGAAATCATTAAGGTTGAAGCGCATCCTATTCCTGAGCATCCCAGACCTCGCCGGGTTGTTGGCCGCGTAGCGCTGGTTGGCGATGCTGCGGGTACGGTCACCAAGTCTTCGGGTGAAGGCATTTACTTTGCAGCAAAGTCAGCTCGGATGTGCGCTGAGACGATTGTTGAGCTTTCTAACAGCGGCGAGCGCGCCCTCACAGAAGCTGAGCTGAAGACCTACATTCAAAAGTGGGATAAAGAATACGGCCTGACTTACAAAGTGCTCGATATTTTGCAGCGCGTCTTCTATCGCAGCGACGCCTCGCGCGAAGCCTTTGTAGAGATGTGCTCTGATATTGACGTACAAAAGCTCACCTTCGATAGCTATCTGTACAAGACCGTCGTACCAGCGAACCCCATCACGCAGATGAAAATTACTGCGAAAACAGTGGGCAGCTTGCTTCGTGGATACGCGCTAGCCCCCTAGCCAAAAGCTGCAGCCAAAAACTGCAGCCAAAAACTGCTAAGGGCAGTCTGCAAGAATCCTACTCGGTTATAATATTGCCTCTGTAATCGAGGCACGTCCTTCTCTTTGTCTTAAGCGTCTCTTGTTCACTCAAGAGACGCTTTTTTTGCCATTTCTCAGGCACCATTTCTTGGGCGCTATTTCTTAGATATGGCCAGATTCGCACCGCTAGCGGCGAGAACGATACAATAAAAACCACAGCACTCACAAAACTTTTGTTGAGCTGCTTCGATGCACTTCAAGTAGCGATAGCAGACAAAGCAACTTAATCCGCAAGTGTCCAAATGCGTTAGGACGCTTGTCACAGCAAAAATTCCCGCAGCAAAAATTCGCAGTAAAAGAGCACATGGCAGATCAGTTAATTCGAGCGGTGGCGGCAGATGGCGGCATCCGTGTAGTGGGCGTTACCACAACTCGCCTGGTAGAAGTAGCCCGCAATCGTCACGAGCTTTCATACGTAGCGACTGCGGCCTTAGGTAGAGCGATGACAGCCGGACTGCTGCTGGTATCGAGTATGAAAAAGCCTGAATCGCGAGTGAATATTCGCGTGAAAGGCAGCGGTCCGCTAGGTGGGCTGATGGTGGACGCGGGACTCGACGGCACCGTGCGAGGCTATGTAGAAAATCCGAAAATAGAACTGCCGCCGAATGTTGATGGCAAGCTAGATGTCGGCGCGGCCGTCGGCAAAGAAGGTTACATATATGTAGTTAGAGATGTCGGCCACGGCTACCCCTATTCCAGCACGGTAGAGCTGGTCACAGGTGAAATTGGTGATGACTTGACGCATTATTTGGCCAGCTCTGAGCAGACGCCATCGGCGCTAGTGCTAGGCGTTTTTGTCGGCGCAGACGGTGTAGAAGCCGCAGGTGGGCTGCTGCTACAGGTGCTGCCTAAAGCAGCTAGAGACGAAGTGCTGATTTCGCAGCTGGAGTCTAGATTAGGCTCACTCAGCGGGTTTACGCCTATGCTGAAAGAAGGCAAGACGCTGCCGCAGATGATTGATGAGCTAGTAGGCGATATGGGCCTAGAGATGCTACCGGGATCTCAGCTAGTGCAGTTTAGCTGCCGGTGTAATCGCGATCGCATGTTAGGCGCACTTAAGCTTCTAGGCACTGAAGAACTCGCCGATATGATCAAAGTCGATGACGGAGCTGAAGCCATTTGTCACTTTTGTAACGAAGTCTATCGGGCGGACAGCCAACACCTGCAAGCGCTGATTGAAGAGCTTAAAGCAGAGCAATCTAAAGCAAAGTAACCCAAACCATAACTGAGCAGGCTCTCTCACTATCGTGTCTTTTTGTCATAACCTTAAGGAATTATAAAGAAACGCGTTATGGTGAGCGTAGGGAATGAAGACTCTACGGAGACATTTATTACGAAGACATCTATGGGGAGGTATCTATGGATGCTGGACTGCTTCGGACGATATGGTCAGTAATTGAAGAAACGCCTGCTTATTACTTACAGCGGGTATCACCGGGTGAACAGGTCAGACTTTTGCTTAAAAGAGTCGAGAACAAAGTTATGCTGTCTGCACCGGAGCGCGTTGAAACGCATCAATATTTGCACGAGCGCCGCACCATGATTAGAGAAATGTCGTTGGAACAGGTTATGTAGCGCTTAATAGCACTGACTAAGGAGTTCAAAGCTGGTAGCGCTAGGTTTATAGGCAAAAATGAGGAACCAACCTACGGCAGCAGCGTGCTGGTAATTAGATAGCTGATCAATGTACAGATAAGAATTGAGGCCGCATGCCAGAACAGCGCTAGGTTCTTGCGAAGTGCCGGATTGTATTCCAGAGCGTCACCGACGATGTCTAACGTGGGCCGGTAGTTTTTACCACTCGTTTCTTCAGCATCCGTACTGAGCTGCCGGGTATGCTGTGCCAAATCGTTGAGTAAATAGCGCAGCCAGAAAGTCATCGCAACGACCGCTATCAGCGCTACCGATGAAATGAGCAGCGGATGAATGATGATATTAATAACCGCGTCGGCATCTTCAGAAAACTCCTGGCGCGATAGCCGCAGTACCGCCCAGATTAGAAACGATATGCCTGTTTTGTAGAGCAAAGAAAGATAGGCATTGCGATCCTCTATCTGAAACCGACGAGCGATCGCAGCTTCTGCTGCTTCCGCTTCTGCCCTGGCCGCTTCTGCCGCCTTCGTTTTCTTACTCTTTCGGGTCGATTTAGACGCTGATTTGGCAGTCGGTTTGGTGGCTGTTTTAGTCGTCGTTCTAGACTTGCGGGCAGAAGTAGGCTCACTACCGGTGGCTGATTGGCCATCCAACGGCGATTTACCTAGTCCTAGCCGGCCTGCCAGGCGACTCACTGCGGGCGGAATATTGGGCTGAAGCGATTTTGGGAAAGTAGATGGAGGCGCCTCTGCCACACTATTTGGCAGCGTCGAAGCGGGACTTGTTTTTTTAACAGGCGCAGAGGCTATCTCGCCGGGGCCTTTATCTAGACCATCATCAATCGGTAGCTGGGTCGGGCTAAAGCCTGCATTTGGGACACTTTTTGCCTGACCGCTGTTCTCAGCAGCATTCTCAGATCCGCTTGGCTTTTTGGGGTTCCCAAACGGGCTTTGGCCGTAGGTTTTTGAATCATATGCCATGAATCTCTACCGCTGGAATTGTATGGTCACACTACCAAGAAAAGGTTCGAAACAACATAGGTTTATTTCCGGATATCAACATGCTGGCATTCAAACGGCTTCACTCTTCAGCAGCAGCCATCAGCCGATCTGTGGCCTCTTCAAAATATTCTAACGGGGCCCCGCCAGGCAGTAAAAAGCTGTCGCTCATGTTTGTCATCAAGAAGCTAGGGGTTCCTCTCAGTCCCAGCTGCTGAGACAGTTCAGCGTCTTGGGCAACGGCTGCGTCGGCCTCAGGGCTATTGCGATCGCGATTAAACTGCTCAATATCCAACCCAATCTGTTCAGCAAGGGACACGTAATAGTCCTCGCCTAGCTGATCTTGAAAGGCAAACAGCCCATCGTGATATATCCAAAACTGGTCTTGCTGCGCAGCCGCCCAGGTTGCTTTAGCCGCAGGAACCGCTTCCGGGTGAATGCTCACCAAGGGGAAATGCTTGTATACATACAGCACGTCGTCTTCGCGACTGTCGGTAAACGCTTTCATCTCAGCAGCAGCGATCGCACAGTAAGGACACTCAAAGTCTGAAAACTTAACCAGAACAACCGGCGCATCTGCCGGGCCTTTCGTTGGAGAATCGCCAATCAGAGCAGCTCTATCGCCTGAGCCTACCACCGCATTAATTCGCTGCATCTGCGCTTCCCACTCTGCGCGAGCCGCTGCTTCATCTTCGGGCTGTTCTTCGGGAGTAGCAGCTTCAGGAGCCGCAGATTCAGGCGCAGCGGCGACATCTTCGGGCGCGGCGTCAGAGGGTACGACAGTTGCCCCGTCAGGTACCGCCCGATTGGCTAATAGCAGCGCGGCACCTACCGTGATCAAACCCAATAGTCCTAGCCCTAACATCCACCACTTGGCGCTACTATTGTCAGCGCCCTTAGACGTAACCGAAGAGGGCGCCGCAGGTATAGCCTTTTCAGTGGCTGCGCCTGCTGAGCGTTCTGCTTCAGCGGATACATTCTCTGGTGGCGTCTGCTCAAAATCTGAAGTCATGAGGCTAAGTCGTAAAGAGTATAGAAATCGCGAAGCCTTTGGAAAAGCGCTCGCTAGTCAACCCAACCAATATCGTCATCATTCAACATGCTGTTGTTTTGTCCGCCCGCTGGCGTTCCTCGCTGAATGGCATATTCAGGAATAGACTTGTAGCTGGAGTAAGGTCTACGTACGCTCAGACCGCTAGCCGTTTTCTTCGCTGGCTTATTACTAGCAGCCTTGCTGCTAGCTGGCTTGTTGCTAGCCGGCTTGTCGGCATTGGCTTCAGCTGAGGCATCCGCCTGACGGTTAGCACTCAGCTTCAAGATAGTTTGTTTTGCCTCTTCTAGCTCTGCGGCTAGCTTTTTGAGCTCAGCTTCTTTTTGTTCAGTGGCACTTTGGGCCTCCTGAGTCGTCGCTTCCGCTTTTTCGAGACTGTCTTTCAGCTCAAAAATTCTGCTTTGATGGGTCTCAACATCTTCTTGCAACGCAGCGATCTGGTCAGTCGATTTGGCTAGTGCGCTTTCTAATGATGCTACTTTCTTTTTCAAAGCAGCATCAGGCGCAGATGCTTTTTTAGCGCTGGCTTTAGTCGTCTTGGCAGACGTCGATTTTGTAGCCGCAGACTGGGTTGTTTTGGCAGGAGCGTCAGCAGTTTTAGTACCTGTAGCTTTAGCAGACGAACGCTTGCGGGTCCTGGCGCTGGTAGTTTTCTTACTGCTGGCACCTGCACTACTAGACGTTGAAGCAGGGGTTTCTACCTCTTCTTTTTCGACTTCTTCTTTTAGGAGATCGGCAATCCGCTTTTTGGTCATGAGTCTTCCCAGTCGGTTTGAATTTCGTCAGCAACTCTGATGTAGTCGGCTTTTGCTTCTTCTACCGTTTTCCCAGTGAGTTGAGTAATCGCAACCCCCTCAAGCGCGGCTCGCTCGTGCGCCTTGTAGGTCCTTACAAAAGATTCGCAGGCGGGAATCTCTAATTCCATTAGCATATTTTGCGCCTCTAGCGCTTCGCCCAGACTGCGTGAGTCTACCTTAGTAAGCAGTACGCGGTGCATCACACCCGAGGGCACAATGGCCTGTTTGACCGCTTGCACGAGCGCAGCAATGTCCATCGGAGCGGGTGGCGTCGGCAGCAGCAGACAGTCAGCGATAGGAATTACCGCAGCCAGTGCTTCAGAGCTAAGCGCAGGTGGAGTATCGACAACGATCAAATCGTAGTTTTCTATCTTCTTTAGTTTACCAAGCAATGCCGGATTGGTTTCTTTGCTGACGTCAAATCCGATAGTGCTATCGGTGCGATCGGCCCACCAGCTAGCAGATCCTTGCGTGTCGGCATCGACCAGAAGTACAGTTTGGGTTTCAGCGAAGATAGCAGCAAGATTGACAGCGGTGGTGGTTTTACCAACACCGCCTTTGCCGTTAAAAATGGCGAGAATTTTGGGGGGCATGGGAGTTATATCGCCAGGGGAGATTAGCGCAACTAGCCAATGACATTAAGAATAAGGGCTATTGGCAATAATCCAACAAGTTTATGTATTTCCTGTTACGCCGCCTGAAGCTGCCTAAAAATCTAGATTGTCTGGGGTGCGAGGAAAGGGAATAACATCGCGGATATTAGCCATCCCAGTCATAAATTGAACCAGCCGCTCAAAGCCCAGACCAAACCCGGCATGAGGAACGGTACCGTAACGGCGCAAGTCTAGGTACCACCAGTAGTCTTCTTTGGGTAGGCTAGCCGCTTCAATCCGCCGTTCGAGCACATCCAGACGCTCTTCTCTTTGGGCACCGCCAATGATTTCGCCGATGCGAGGCGCCAGTACGTCCATAGCCGCAACGGTTTTACCATCGTCATTTAGGCGCATGTAAAAGGCTTTAATCTCAGCTGGGTAGTCAGTCACAATCACCGGCTTTTTGAACAGTTCTTCTGCCAGGTAGCGTTCGTGCTCAGACTGTAGGTCAATCCCCCAGCTGACCGGATATTCGAACGTTTTGTCGCCGCTGTCGATGGCTTTTGTCAAAAGACGAATCGCTTCGGTGTAGGTAATTCGCTCAAAGTCGCTGTTGATGATGTTGTTGGCAGTCGCCAATACGGTATCGTCAATCCGCTTGTTAAAGAACGCCATATCATCGGCGCAGGTTTCTAGAACGCGGGTAAAGACATGTTTGAGGAAAGCCTCGGCTAGGTCCATGTTGCCTTCCAGATTGCAGAAAGCCATTTCTGGCTCCACCATCCAGAACTCAGCTAGGTGGCGAGCGGTGTTGGAGTTCTCGGCGCGAAAGGTGGGGCCAAAGGTATAGACATTGCTAAAGGCCATGGCCATAATTTCAGCTTCGAGCTGGCCGCTGACAGTGAGATAAGCAGGCTTGCCAAAAAAGTCCTGGCTGTAGTCAGCTTTGCCCGCAGCGTCAGTTGGAATGCTGTCGAGATTGAATCGGGTAACGGTGAACATTTCACCTGCGCCCTCGCAGTCGCTAGCTGTAAGGATAGGGGTGTGCATCCACAGAAAATCGCGATCGCTAAAAAATTCATGAATCGCCTTAGCACAGGCATCTCGGACCCGAAAGACTGCGCCCAGCGTATTAGTGCGGCTGCGCAAGTGGCCGATAGAGCGCAAAAACTCAAAAGAGTGGCGCTTCTTTTGCAGCGGATAGGTTTCGCCGTCGGACTCACCAAACACCTCAATGGTCTCAGCCTGTAATTCTACCCGCTGACCTTTGCCGGGTGATTCGGCCAGCTGACCGCTAATTTCAACCGATGCGCCAGTTCCGATACGCTCCATCTGAGCGGCGTAATCAGGAATATCTTCGGAGGCGATCACCTGCAGGCCGTTCATTGAAGAGCCGTCGTTCACTTCAATAAAGGTGAACTTCTTGGAGGCCCGCTTCGTTCTAACCCAACCTTGAATAGTCAGGTTTTCACCGGGCTGCCCTGCTGTCAGGATCTGCTTAATGCGCTGGGTCGTGGCCATGAAAGTAGCGTTATGAGACGTGATTAATAAGGAAAGGAGGGATGACGGACTATTTAAGCGAGAGGATTTCAAACGAGATGATTTCAAGCTGGACTATTGCAGGCCAGATGATTTAGCCAAGATACTTGTGCAGAAACCAGCCAATCACTAATCCTAGCCCTACAAAGCGAACAACTTGCCAAAAGGGCTCTTGCACTTCACGCCAGGAAAGGAGCTGGCTTTCTAAGGTTACTTTGAGCGCTTCTACCCGGTCTTGCATTTGTGCAAGTTCTTCGGCAGGTAGACGGCTCAAGTCGCTCGCGGTGATTTGTTCGTACTTGGCCTTGGCACGGCGGATGGCAAAAAAGCGATCGCGCAGCAACAAAAACTCATCAGCCGTTTCTTTCAGTTCGCCTTCGAAGCTAGCAAGCTCTGCATCACTAGGAAGGTGAGGGGCACGTTTGGACGCTCGGCGAAATAATTTCATATAGCTTGTGCAAGTTAGTCTAGATGGCCACTACTCTATAGGGAGATCCTTACGTTGGTAACCCCGATGCTCCAGAAAGTACCCGAAGATACAACGGAACAGATTGATCAAAGCGCTACCGTAGCCTCTAGCTCTCATCAAAAAAAGCAAAACACCCCAGAAACAGCTAGTTTAGCGCCAACGTCCACAGAAGATCGCACTGTAAATCGTACTGCGCTCAAATCTTTTAGCCCTGAAGCGCTGGCTCAGGCACTAGCAGAAAAGCTAGCGATCGCACCGACCGACTGGCATAAACTCAGCGCTAATCGCTACGTTCGCGCCCGCGAGCAGGCTGCTGCCGCCCTAGTATACATGCTTAAAGATCAGCCAGAAGAGGCCCTACCCAGACTAACGCAAGCGGTTGGCTGGCTAGACAAGACCTTAAAGGCGCCGCCCTGTCCCACACACGGAGAAAAACGACAAAGCTCAAACGACAAAGCTCATAGGCACAAGTAGCCTTTTAACAGGGCCTAAGACCAGTGCTATGAACATGCGAAGGGCCGTAGTACTCCAGTTAAGTACTACGGCCCTTTTGATTTAGTATCAAATGCATCTTAACGAGCTATGCATCTTAACGAGCTATGTAGCCCACAGTTAGGTAGCCCACAGTTAGATAGCCCACAGTGACACTCACATTCTTTGGGAAGCCTATTCTAGAAATCTCACCGCTCAAGCGCCGTGAGCAGATGTCGTTGACCAGCGACGCCACCACGACTCTATAACCTTTACAAAGAAGGCTGGACTGATCATGCTGTTAAAGGGTGAGGACTGGACTTGCTTAGCCAGACAAACCTCTTTACCATCGCTGCTCCAGCGAACCTGATCAAACACTTGATTCAAAATAAATAGACCGCGGCCACATTCACTGACAAATGGACTGTCAGGTGAGGGACAGGCGCAAACAGCGGGCTCTTCAAAGCCTTCACCTTGGTCAGAGACGATCCACCAATAGTAACCATCCGCCTTGGCGTAGCGTACAGAAACTATTTTCTGCGGATCGAGCCGATTGCCGTGCTTTGCCGCATTGACTAAAGCCTCTTGGAGCCCCAGCCGCAGCTCGTCGTGAAACAAGTCGGGGGTCGGCGCCAGCAAGGCATCTAGGACAGGACGAAGATACAGCGTCGAAGCAAAGCTCAAACTTTCCCACCGCTTATCGGCGAGCATTTCAGAAGACGATCTTTCAGAAGATGGTGCAGCGTAAAACACTTAATAGCTACTCCCCTACAAACTCAGCAAACTTATACGATTGAGACCTGCCAATCCGCAGCGAACAGCAACGTTCATGCCGATGGCTATAGTAGACACTCACAGCAGTAGACACTCACAACGGCACAGCTCACACCTACTCTTGAGGGACTTAATCCTCAAGAGACCTAATGCTTAACAGTTGAGCCCTAACAGCCCTTATCAACAGAAGGCCCTCAAGGACTAACACCCTTGAGGCTTTAAACGCGAGTATTTAGTTAAAGACAAACACTCTATGAATAAGTGAGTGTGCTAATCACTACGAACAGTAAAATTGACGCTTTAAATATTTTTAGTATGTCTCAAGTCTATCAGAACACTTAGGGAGATGACGTACGTGTAAAAAAAACTTGATTCTTAAGTCACACGGAGAAGCCTCGTGCCCCTCTTTAATTAGGGGGTGGATGATCGTAATCACAGACACCTTCAACAGCTCATGAAAGACTCATTCAACTTGCCATTTCGCTCTACAAGAACGCAGGGATCAGGCTTCTAGAGAGAGTTTCAGAGAATGTCTTTCTTTCATTCGAACATTGAAAAGCAGTCTAGAAAGATTACAAAAATGTTATTAAGCAGTCAAAAAGAGACGTTTGTCCGGAGCTAATTGTCTTTTCTTAACGAGGAAAAACGTCTGTTCTTGTCATCTCCGTGGTCATTAAATTTTTAACGACCCAAAAAAGCGTTGAAATGGGAAAAAGTCTCGCTCTAGGTAATAGTTTGTTGTTTTATATACAAATGAACAAAGTATTTTTAATGAGTCTTTATTGAAACGTCCGGCCTCTTACCGAAAAATCCAGTAAGACTACTATTGCACTTTTTACAATTGAGGTTGCCTGCGGCAAATAGGGCAACAAATAGTCGCGCTTTAGCAATAAAGTTAAGTTTCATTACAAGCAGACAAAAAACAGCGATTCACTAAGCGTTTCTAGATCAGAAACGCTTAATTTCGACAGCAGCTTTCACTTGGCAGTGACAAAATTGGCTCACCTATGACGCCAGCCGATTTCGCTGGGCTGTTTCGGCGACTATTTCAGTCTCATCTTGAGACAGCTTTTCAAGCGCAGTGCTCACCTCAGCGTTCTCTTTGAAGGCACCTAGCGCTTGGGCTACTCGATGGCGAACCTGCCAATCTTCGCTATCGGCGTAGGAAAGCAGTAGGGGAATAGCACGGCTATCACCGAGTTCACCTAGCGCGCCAATAGCGGATACCGAGACCAAAGAATTGTCAGACGCTATTGCAGACTGAAGTAAATCGAAGGCAGTGCGATCACCCATCTCTCCCAGACAAGCTACTATACTCATTTTCACCAGCCACTCCGGCGTGTTCTGATAAAGCACCTGCAAATCGTCTAAGGCTTCTGTGAGTTTTAGGGCACCCAGAGAATCCGCCGCCGCCGCCTGGACGTCAGGTTCACTGTCAGTTAACGCAGTTTTAAGTATCTCCAGCGCGGCTGACTTATCTTGCTCACCTAAGCTTGAAACCTGGCTAACAGCAGCGTAGCGAACACGGGTATTCGTATCTGAGCACAGCGGCGTAATTAGGTTAAAGGCAATGGCCGGATCGATGTTGCGCAGCAGATTGATGCCTTTGATGCGATCGCCAAAATTTTCTGAATCGAGCATGGGGCGAATTTGCTCTAGAGTCGCAGGGGGGGTGGCAGACGAATCCGAAGAGGAAGAAGACATAGCGCGAAGAAGGTAAAAGTGTGACACTAGCTACCGTTTAAGCATAACGGCAAGGGAAACATGGGCGTGTTAATTTCGGCGGTGCTGCCCATTACGCTAGTAGCGCTTACAGGTGTCTGGGTCGGTAGAGCCTTCGTCCTCGACATCAGAACGATGACCCGGCTGAATATTTACGCGCTGCTGCCGGCTTTAGTGCTCACAGGTGTGTATGGCAGTACGCTTGCGCTAGGCACCACGCTCAAAATTGTGGCGGGCTTTTTGCTCAATTGCGCAGCGCTGTATATCATTGCCACGGCCTGCGCTCGCCTGCTCAAACTACCCTCAGCGACCCAAAAAGGATTAGTAGCCACAACGCTGCTGGCTAACTCAGGCAATATTGGCCTGCCGTTTGTCTTGTTTTCACTTGGAGACGCAGGGCTAGAGCGCGCCATTGTTTATTTAATTAGCTCAGCTATTTTTATCGCTAGTATGGGCCCGATCTTTCTCAAAGGAGAAGGCGTCAGAGCTGGGCTGAAAGTCACGTTGGGCCTGCCTGTTTTCTGGGCTACCCTCGGCGGCATTGGCTTACAAAGCTTCACCTTGCAGGTGCCGGAGGCACTTAACCGAGCGCTTACCCTGCTTAGCGATGCGGCCATTCCCATTGCGCTACTGACGCTGGGGGTACAGCTGTCGCACACCGCACTTAGCTTTGGCCTGTACGAAATTTTAGCGGCGACGCTCAGGCTACTGGTTTCTCCACTGACGGCCTACGGCATTGGGCGGATGCTGGCACTAGAGGGGTTAGATCTGGCGGTGCTGGTCATGCAGTCAGCTATGCCAGTCGCGGTTAACACGCTGATTTGGGTGACTGAATTTGGTGGCGATAGCGATCGCGTCGCCAAAACCATCGTACTTTCTACAATGCTGAGCTTCGCAACGCTGCCACTAGTACTGTGGCTCGTGCAGCGAGCTATGTAGTGTGGCTCGCTGCACGAGCTATGTAGCCTTTATTCTGCAGAGTCAGAACTGGCAGGGCTAGCATTGGTGGCCACAACGCAGGGAGCTGCGACTATTTGCTCACCCGTTTGATATACGTACAGGCCAACGTTACCGCTGTAGTCTGCGATCGCATATTCGTAAAACTCACCCTCATTCTGCTGAGTAAACGCATAGCGAATGACAGCCTCTGGATCTTGAATAATCAGCGGCTGATTCAGATTGGGATCTAAATCGTCATAAACAATTGGCGTGCTTAAGGTTAGCCCCTCAGAGCTATATTCCAGCTTGTCGGCAGACGGACGGCGCAAGGTAACTTCATACAGACCATCTGCGCACTGATACTGAGCATTCCATCCAACAGCTGGCAACAGACTATTAAAGGCTTCACTAGTGGGCGTATAGCTTTGCTGAAAAGGTGGCTCAGGAATCGCTTCTGCCCCATCAACGCACTCATCTGAAACGCCGTCGCCATCAAAATCGATGCGAGCATCGTCAGTTAGCCCATCACCGTCGCAATCAACAATATCCCCAATAAATTCACCCTGAACAGACTCTGTCTTCAGCTGAGCTGAGCCCGGAGTAGAAACAGCGCTCACTTTCGGCGTTAGCTTAGCTAGACCTATCCCCGCTAGCTCACCGGATGACACATGGCCAGGACTACAGGCAGCTAAGAGGACAGCCGCCATTAAGAAACTCGAACCCAGCTTAGATGTAGAAGCAATTTGCATTGTTTATAAACTGATTGAGAGATGGTTTGGGGCAACGATACCTACTGCTGCAAATTTTAACATCGGCATTTTTTGATACTGAAAGTAAAGTGGTCACCTGCTCAACTGTACCTGTTAACCTTCTTTTTTCGGTGCAGCGGCAGTTTCCTCAGCCTGAACGAGGGTTTCTAATAGTGTTTCAATCTTGGATGAATGTTGAGGCATCCGCTCGCGGCAGGTAGGGCAATACCAGTAAACCTGAGCGTGGACAACGTGTTTTAACAGCTTGTCGTGGCAGCAAAGACAGTGTTGCATAAGCGTTCTTCTGTTAAGCGGATTTCTATATTGGGAGACAAAGCACAAAAAAAGAATGACCAAATGAGAGAAAGTATTAAAATATCCTTCTACCTTAAGAGTCACCCAATACAAGCACTCTAAAAAAACAATATGAGGAAGCTATGATTGCTTTTCTGCAACTGCTTTTCATAAAGGCATCTTTTGTTGCCTACCGCTTCTGCAACCTACCGCTTCTGCAAATAGAACCCAGACAGTTAGAACCTAGACAGTTAGAACCCAGAAAGTGACGAGCATCTAGCTTTTCCGACCCTGTCTAGAAATTTAGTGTCTAGAAATTTAGCGCCTAGAAACGTCACGTCAAGCGATTTCGCGCTTAGTAACGTCACTGAAACGTCACTTCAAACAATTTCCATGAGCACTTTTTCCATGAGCACTGTCAAGCCGTCCAGCCTAAGAAACCTGCAATTTGGCTGGCCAGCGTCGTCGGATCAAAAGGCTTGTGAATCACGCCCTGCGCGCCCAGAGCGTAAAGTTCTTTACGGTTGGCCGCTCTAGATTTGGCCGTGAGAAAAATAATAGGAATAGCGCGAGTCGCCAGGTCGGCCTTGAGCGCCTTGAGCGTGGCCACGCCATCCATATCTGGCATCATCACATCGAGCAAGATCGCGTCCAAGGCATGTTCTTTTGCCTGGCGAATCCCTTCTAGCCCAGAGTTTGCGGTAAAGACCTTCCACCCGCCCATCATGCTTAGGCCAATGCGAGCGACGGTTTGAATATCTCGCTCGTCGTCAATCATTAAGATCTGTTTGTTGATCATTGCAACATACCTACTTGCAACATACCTACGAAGAAGGGCCTTTTCTCGGGTAGAAGAGGTCTTGTGGATTCTTGTGACGAAACATCTCAATTACCGTCAACAGGCACAGGCAGTGTGAAGTAAAACGCGCTGCCTTGACCATGGACACTTTTTACCCAAATTCGGCCCTGATGTTGTTGAATAATTTCTCGACAGATGGCCAAACCGAGCCCTGTGCCTCCACGTTCACGCGCATCAGAGGTATCTACCTGCTGAAATTTTTCAAAGATTGTCTCTAGCTTATCGCTTGGAATTCCTCTGCCAGCATCTTTGACTAGAAACTCAACCTTATCGCCTGACATGTCAGACTGCGCATCTGACTGCGTATCTGATAAAGGCTCTGATTGAGGCTTAGACGTCGCGTGTAATTTTGCGTGAACCCAAACTGTTCCGCCTCTAGGAGAAAACTTAATCGCATTACTTAACAGGTTGGTCAATGCCTGTATTACCTGATCGGCATCGGCCCACACGGTAAGCGCTTCAGCGGTGACTGTTTCAGCTTCCATGGCCTCGTCTGCTGACGAATCAGATACTGACAGATCAGATATTGGCAGATCAGACTCAACCCGCGGTAAATCAGCCGCTGAACGTACCATCGGCGTGACGATATTCAGCGTAATACCAAAGTCGTCTGCCATAGCTTGCATAGAGTCAACGGCACTTTTTAACAAATCGGCCACTGAACACACTGAAAGCGACAGACTAAATCGCCCTGACCCGATCCGTTCTAGATCAAGCACATCGTTCAGTAACCGGGTTAAGCGCTCAGTGTTGTTGAGCGCAATCTCAATCAGCTCTTGGCCTTGAGGGCCTAATTCCCCCATTTTGCCAGTAGAGAGCAATTTGAGAGAGCCATGAACAGACGTCAGGGGCGTCCGCAACTCGTGGCTAACGACGGAAACGAATTCGTCTTTCATACGTTCAGCTGCTTTGCGATCGCTAATATCACTGATCAAACTAAACAGCCCTTTCACCCGCCCTTCTTGAACATCTGGGATGTAGCTAACGCTCGCCCATAGCTTCTCGCCGCTGCTCTTAATCATCTCAGCTTCGTAGGTCACCTTCTCACCCGAGAGCGCCTGCTCTAAGTACGGCAGCATCTGCTGATACACTGACAGCGAAACAATATCGCTCACCCGTCGCCCTTTGATTTGCTCGTAGGGGATGCTGTACCAGGTTTCGTAGGCATAATTGTTGAACCGATATCGATGGTAAACATCGATGTAGGCCACCAAGGCCGGTAGCGCGTTAGTAATCAGTCGTAGCTGCTTTTCGCTGCGACGTAGAGCCGTTTCTGTGCGAATGCGCTCGTTCATCTCTCGGCGCATCTGCTGGTTAGTCCCGGTCAGCTCAGCGGTTCGCTCTGCAACCAAGTCTTCTAAGTGCTCTAAAAGCTGCGCATGATTAATCGCCACCCCGATTTGATTGGCCAGCTGCTGCATCAAATCAATTTCTAAGGGGCTCCACCGCCTCGATTGAGTACACTGATGTGCCACTAGCAGGCCCCAAAAGGCTTCGTCGCCGCTCAGCTCAGCCTGATCAGGCTGGCTGGACTGACCGGACTGGCCACTGATCAAAATCGGCACAGTCAGCTCAGACTTTACAGACAGCTGCTCCAACACAGCAACAATCTCTGGAGCGACACCAGGGCCATCCATCGTATCGATTACAGAAATCGACTGCTGGCGGTAGTGGTCGATATAGCTGGCGCGCAGCAGCGGATTATCGGGCCAGGGGCGGCGCACAATGCTTTGGGCCGGACCTTGAGCGTCATCTGTTAGGGCCTCTGCCGCTAGGCGAATAGGCGCAGCGACTGCAGTGAGCGAGGCCTGCAAAATAAATACATGATCACAGCCTAAGAGCGCTTGAACCTCACTGACGGTGGTTTGCAAAATCTCTTGCAAATCGAGGGACTGGCGAACTTTTTGAGTAATTTCGACCAGCAAATGGCTCTGACGATACTGACCTTCTAGCTGGCGGCGGCTGCGGCGCTGCTCAGTAACTTCTATCCCCGAAGAAACAATGAACTCAACTTGGCCCAGCCGATTGGTCAATACCGTGTTCGACCAGGCAATTACGTGGCTTTCGCCCGCTTTACCTAGCCAAGTGCTTTCGTAATACCGGGTGGTTTGCTTACCCCTTAGCTGACGAAAAATCCCCTGCATGGCAACGCGCTCTTCAGGCATCAGCAAAAAATCCCAGACGCAGTGGTTCTGCACGTCTTGCTCGCTGTAGCCTGTCATGGACTCACAGGCGCGGTTGAATCTTTTAATTTTTCCCTGGCGATCAAATACGACGATCAAGCTGCCAGCGATGTCCAGCAGGGTTTCTGTGTCTAAAACCTTTTCATCGCCAACATGAACCGGGTTAAAAGAACTCAAAAGGTCATCTACCTAAAGGTTGGATTCGTGAAGCATGAACATTATCAGGCTATCGCAGGGGTCTGGTTTTGATCTGTTGAGAGTTTTTTACACAAGCCTGAGATAAGAAGACGCAAACGCTCGGCGGGCAAAGGATTTCAGGATACTTAAAAAGAGCAGAAAGAAACAGATAAAGCCGATACGAAATCAAAAGTTAGGGAGAAACTGGTAACTTTCTTCATAATTTACTCAGAATTGAGCCCTATGCTAATAACTGTAGCGGTCTGAGGTCTCATGCAATATCTCTACTATTTCGCTAATACCAGTTTGGTGTTACGTGTTTTGAGCTACCTCTCCCAACGGCCATCGTTCAGACTAGGTTCGGTTACTGTCATCTATTTGGTCGACCGATGGGTTGTAAGGATCAAGGTGAGAGAGCCCCTTCTTCTTCAGCAAGATCTTAACTTTGTTGCCTTTTTGCGAGAAAACGGCTCACCCTATGCAACGACGCCCAGAGTGGAGAAGGTCATTACCAGCCTAGAAAATGGGGTCAATATTACAGAAGTGATGAATCGGTATCACCTGGTTGTTGTTTCTCACGGTGCGCTCAATCCTGAAGATATTGAGGCGTTTCGTACCACATTTGTGAAAGGCCTGGGCTATTGCCCGCCTAGTCTGGTTTAGGCGCTCTGGTAGTTTAGGTGCTCTGGTAGTTTAGGTGCTCTGGTAGTTTAGGTGCTAAATGAAACAGGCACGAGCGAGCTGATTGCGTAGTCGGATCGCCAGCTCACTAGCGACAGCGGCTTTGGGAATATAATCGTCGCCGCCCGCTTCGTAAGCCTGAGTGCGTAAGGCAGCTTCTTGATGATGGGTCAAGAACAGAATGGGAATGCGTTGAAAGCGGGTGTCGGCTCGAATCACGCGGCACAGCTCTAGCCCGCTGAGAATCGGCATTGCGATGTCTAGCACGAGTAAATCAACCGTCGGATGCGGAGTGGAAGTCAGCCAATGCCACAACTCGACGCCGCTTTCAAAGGTGGTGACTTGAAAGCCCCACGGCGACAGGCTGGCTTTAAAGAGCGTCAGCATTTCAGGGTCGTCATCGGCGATCGCAACTTGCACCTGACTCACTTCAGCTTTGATCAAACCGGCAGCAGCCAGCACAATTTGCAAAGGCGGTGAGCTGCGATCGCTCACAATATCTACCCCTGATTCAATCAAGCTCAGACGACGCTTCAAATCAGGCTTCGCGGTAAGCATAATCATCGGTAAGCCGTAGGTTTCTTTGATCGATTGAATAAAGTCAGCCACAGTTCGAGAATATTCAGCAGAGCTATCTGAAGCCGCATCAATGAGGACCAAATCGCAGGCCGTCGCATCTAGCAAAGCAGACGCTTGATTGAAATTGGCCGCCGTTTGAGTTTGCAGATAAGCGTCAGGTGCGATCGCGCTTAGCTGCTCCACTAGCTCAGCATCATCACTCACGATCAGCAGCACCGGCATCCCGCCCTGCACAGACCGAGTCAGCACATCTGTAGAAGACTGAACCGTCGCCTGATTAATCCGCTGACGTAAGGCTTGAACCTGAGCCGTCATTTCAGCAACGACGGCCTTAGGCGCACTGGGAACAGACTGTAACGACAGCGTCTGCAAACTCACTTCAAGCTGATGAGCGATTTTAGAGCCTTTGGTAAACCCAAAGCTACCCAGAGAGCCCGCCAGCTGATGTGCACAGACCAACCCCTGCTGAAACAGATCGATATCTAAATCTCGTGGGGCATCGCACCGCGCTAGAACCGCTGTTAACCCTTCGAGCGTCTCAATTTGTGCGCTAGCAGAACGCAAATAGCGCCGACAGGCCTCCGCCAGCTTCCCCTTCAGCGCGGCCTGGTCAATCTTAGCTCTTTCGGCCTCCGAAAAGGCATCTGTAGAGCGCACCCAGCGCCCTAGCTTGCCATTTGCCGCAGCGAGAGATTTTCCTGGTGACGGTGGCAGATTGCCCTGTTGTAGAAGCGGTTTTTCTAGTGGAAGCGATTTTTCTGGCCCGCGTGCCGGCTTACCAGCAGGCTTACTGGCTGTCTTCTTAGGCACTGGTTGCTGCGTGTTCTTTGCTCGCGGCCCAGATGACGACTCCGTAGGCCAGGCAGTATTTTCATTGAGCCGATAGCCCAAACCGTAGACCGTTTTAATTAAATCCTTAGGCGCTCCGGCGGCGCCCAGCTTACGGCGCAGTCCCTTAATATGCGTTCGCACAGCATCCTCACTAGGAGGATCTTCAAATGACCACAAATCGTCGATAATCGCACCCAAGCTGTACACCCGATGGGGGTGACGCAAGAACAACTCCATCATCGAAAACTCTTTGGGTGTCAGACGAATAGGGTGATTTTTGTAAGTGGTTTCGCAGGCGCTGGGGTCTAGGCGTAGCGGCCCCCAGGCTAAAACAGTCGGCAACCCTTGATTTTCCCGGCGCAGTAACGCCCTGATACGAGCACACAGCTCATCAAAATCAAAAGGCTTGACAACATAGTCATCGGCGCCCGCATCTAGTGCCCTGACCTTTTCAGCCGTACTTCCTTTGGCCGTTAAAATCATGAGCGGGTTCGCGTAGCCTTCCTGACGAAATTGCTGAGCGAACTCAATCCCGTCACCGTCTGGCAGCATCAGATCGAGCACCACCAAATCGTAGTCGAAGGCATCTACATAGGCGCTAGCGCTCCCACCATCTATTGCAATATCAACCGCATAGCGCTGCTGAATGAGGCGTTCAGCCAGCGTCTCCATGAGGGTTTCATCGTCGTCAACCAGCAGTATACGCATTTGCCTGACACGAGCAAGCGCCCCCCTATTTTTTAAGTTAGCTTTCCGATAGCGTTACGCTCTATCAATAGCTTTACTCTCTATCATATGAGCCATGCGGGAAGTAGCGCATCACACTAGCTGCTAATATCGCGTTGTCTTTTCAAGACGTAATTTTTGCGAGAGCACTGCTCTTGACTTTGTATCTATTTGTCAATCTTACGGACAATCTCCTCTACCTCAGCACTCTTACAGGCAATCCCTTCAATCAATTCCTTCAAGCAAGCCCCTCATGGGCACGGTGAACAGAGAGTGTTTACCCGCGCGGCTGACAGGTAGGGCAATAATAAATCCGCCGACTGTTGATCATTTCTTTAACAATTGGGGTGGCGCAGATATAGCAAGGTTTCAGCGCCCGGCCAAACACCCAGTAGCGATAGTCTCGGTAGCGCGCACCGTCAGCTTTCAGCTTATTCGCCAGATCTAAGTCATTAGTCACCCCTTTGTATTTATAAGACTGGTAGGCAATCTCAATCGAGGCTTTCGAGAGAATATACAGCTGTTCTTCGCTACAGTCCATCGGTCGAAGCTGGGGATGCAACCTGGCAACAAACAGAATTTCGCTGCGCAAGTAGTTGCCAATGCCAGCCAAAAAGTGCTGATCCAAATAGAGCGTGGACAGTCTGCGGCGAAAGTGCTTTTTAGATTGCAGGGCGGCTAGCAGTGTTTCTGGCTGCAGGCCTTTGCTCAAGACATCTGGGCCTAGCTTGCTCAAGAAAGGGTGGGTTTCAATCTCCTGCGGGCTGCTTAATATTTGAATATCTGAGGCGCTGTAGAGCAGGGCAGACTTCTTTTCATTGTGGATGGCAAAGCGAAGCTGACGGTTGGTCTCTGGAAAATCGTGGGCCTTGCGAATCATCCATTTGCCGTACAGCTGATTATGGGTATACACGCTCAGGCCATTGTCAAAGTGAGTTAGCATCGCTTTGCCTCGCGTTTCGACTTCTGTTACCCGGCAGCCAGTTAGCTCGGATTCAAACGGCTTGAGATGATCGAAGGCAAAAAATACTTCAATGGTCGGGCGAGGCCGAACGGCGCGTTGAATTTTGTCGGCAGCGATGCGAATTTCAGGGCCTTCGGGCATGGAAGAGACGTATGAATAATGAGTGAGAAACGATAAACACAGTCGCTAGACTATGCAAGCAATCGGTGAAAAAGATTACGAAATGGCGGTTCGATATGAATCAATCAGATCATTGCGGTATCGTGATCATAGGTTAAATCATAGTTACATTGCTTTAGGAAAGCGCCTCGAACTTTTTTATGTCCATTGCCAATCCTGCTGCTAAAACTCATGCTAAAGCTCGCGGCCTTAAGCCCGGTGCGGCTAAACCTGCCAAAGAGCGGTGCAGTGAATGCGGCCTCTGTGATACGTCTTACATTCACTACGTGAAAGACGCCTGTGCATTTTTGAATCAGCAGATTAGCGGTCTAGAGAGCGCCAGCCATGGGCGCAGTCGCGACCTGGAGAATGAAGACGAGCTGTACTTTGGCGTGCAGCAAAAGATGGTCGCTGCCAGGAAACTAGAGCCGATTGATGGGGCGCAGTGGACTGGCATTGTCAGCACGCTGGCGATTGAGATGCTCAACCGAGGGCTGGTAGAAGGTGTGGTGTGTGTGCAAAACACTGAGGACGATCGCTTTCAGCCGATGCCAGTGATTGCCAAAACACCGGAGGATATTTTGGCAGCGCGGGTGAATAAGCCAACGCTCTCGCCTAACCTATCGGTGCTCGATCAGATTGAACGCTCAGGTATGAAGCGGGTGCTGGTGATTGGCGTAGGCTGTCAGATTCAGGCGCTGCGAGCGGTACAGGACCAAATTGGGCTTGAAAAGCTATATGTGCTGGGTATGCCCTGTGTGGACAACGTGACCCGCGCAGGTCTGCAAAAGTTTTTGGATACGACAAGTCGCTCACCCGAGACGGTCGTTGCCTATGAGTTTATGCAGGATTTTCGGGTGCACTTTAAGCACGAAGATGGCTCGGAAGAGAAGGTGCCGTTCTTTGGGCTAAAAACTAACAAGCTAAAGGATGTGTTTGCCCCTTCATGCATGAGCTGCTTTGACTACACCAATTCGCTGGCCGATATTGTGGTGGGCTATATGGGCGCGCCCTTCGGCTGGCAGTGGATTGTGGTGCGCAATGACACAGGCGCAGAAATGTTTGACCTGCTAGAAGGCATAATTGAAACGCAGCCGGTGATGAGCGAGGGCGATCGCACTCAGGCGGTTCAAAACAGCATCCCGGCTTACGACAAAGGCATTACTTTACCCATGTGGGCCGCGAAGCTAATGGGTGTTGTAATCGAAAAGATTGGGCCAAAGGGGCTAGAGTACGCGCGGTTTTCCATTGATTCGCACTTTACTCGCAACTACCTGTATACACGGCGTAATCATCCTGAGAAGTTAGAGGCGCACGTACCTGAGTTTGCGAAGCGAATTGTGGGGCAATACAAGCTGCCCGATAAATAGTGAAAAGACGCGCTAGCTACACGATACGGTGTAACAGCTCGACTCTCTGCTGGTAGATCATCGCGATCAAGGCAACGGCTGTCATTTTTTGGTCATGTTCGCTCTTTATAGTTCGAATTGTAAACAAACAGTTTTGAACTGGGATAAGGAGCTAACTACAATGAACCGTTTTTCTGCATTGGTCTTGGTAATTGCGGGCATCGGCGGCGCTGCGATTTTGATGCCCCGCATTAGCCATGCTCAATCTAGTCATACCGGAACAGTTGAGAGCATCTGGAAAGATGGATTCCGTTTAAAAACAGGAGCGCGTACGCTCAGGGTAGACAGCTGGTATGTCTATGGCGATGCTACCGCTGAGAATCTGTCAGTCGGCGATCGCGTTACCATTACCGGTGAATTTGACGTACTAGACTTTGACGCAGACTCTATTACCGATGCCGCAGCGCCCGCTGAATCAGCCGATTAAATAGGTCCTGATTAAATAGGTCCGGCTTTAATAGAGACCTGCTTTAATAAAGACCCTGGCAATGGGGCTGAGTTCTTGAAAATAGCCACTCAACGTCGACCTTGTGTTTCATCTGACCTTTCATCCGATGAGGTCAATCCTCTGTCTATGTGATCAAACTGTGTTTCTCTCGTCACTCACGTGAAGGGGGAAACACTTTCCTGTAGATTTCTTATGAGAATTTTATTAGTTGAAGACGATCCCGATCAGCTCGATCCGTTACATGAAGCCTTAACGCGATCAGGGCACGTGGTGGATGCCGTTGAAGATGGCACAACAGCCCGTTGGCTGATCGATGAAAAAGCCTATGACCTGTTGGTATTTGATTGGATGCTTCCTGGCGAAGACGGTGTTTTTTTGTGTCAGTACTACCGGCAGCTTGGCAAAACCGCTCCCGTCTTACTGCTAACGGCAAAAGACACAACCGCTGACAAGATTACTGGACTCGATGCTGGCGCGGATGACTACTTGGTTAAGCCGGTTGATATTGATGAACTGCTAGCGCGGGTTAGAGCCTTGCGGCGGCGATCGCCCCTCTGGTGTGGAGACAGCTTGCAGCTAGGCGCAATGTCATTGCACCTCGACACCATGCACGTTGAGAAAAAAGAAGGAAACAAAGAAGGAAAAGAACAAGAAACGGTCAGCATCAGGCTAGCTAGCCGTGACTTTCAGCTGCTGGAGTACATGATGCGCCATCCCTGCCAGATTCTTACGCATACTCAAATTGAACAGGCGCTTTGGGAGTGGGGCGACGAGCCAGAAAGTAATGCGATCGCAACTCGCATTAGAAGGCTGCGACACAGACTGAAAGAAATTGGCGCAGATCAATGGATTGAGACGGTTTATGGCACGGGCTACCGTTTAGAACCGCCGTCTACGCAACCTTAGAACTCATACGCAATGCCCACACCATGAAGCCCACACCATGAAGCCTACGAAATGAAGCCTACGAAATGAAGCCCACGCAATGCAAATAGTCCCCCTTGTTCACCAGCTCCAGCGCCACTGGCGGGCCCTACCCATTCGAGTTCGGGGCACGTTGATTATTGCCATGCCCGTCACCTGCCTGCTAATAGCACTCTCCGCGTTTGCCTGGTTAAAAGCCAGTCTGGTAGAAGACCAAATTTTGGTGCAACAGACCCAAGGGGTACGGCTAGAAACCAAACGTCTGTTGAATGCATTAATCGATGCAGAGACTGGGGTGCGCGGCTATGGGCTGACCCGGCGCAGCGAATTCTTAGTCCCCTATCAAAATGCTCAGACGATCATCCCTGAGACGCTAGACCGCTTGGAGGAGATGGTTCAAAGCGACCCTCAACAGACCGCACGAATTCGCTCCATTCGAGCTTTAGCAGATGAGAACCTGAGAATCTTTCAGCAAAAGCTGACGCTTAAACGTAGCCCTGAACTGACCGAGCCAGCAGCAAATGACGGCCCTGCTGATATCGTGGTGCCCGCCAACGCGCTCTACGACTGGCTGCAAACAGGAAAAGAGACGATGAATGAAGCGCGAAGTGAAATCGATCGCTTTGCACAAGAAGAAGAAGCGTTACTCATCGCCAGCAGAAAACATCAAGATTTTTATCGCCAAATCACCTGGATTGTACTGTGCATATCCGGTATTGTCGGCATTTTGGGTGCGATGTTGGCGGTGCATCTGTTTTATCAACTCGAACAAGAGTTAGCCAGCCGAGAACAGAACCTACAGCGCGCTAATGAGCAGTTAGAAGTTGCCTGCGCCCAGCTGCAAAGGTTTACGGCTAATGCTTCTCATGAGCTGCGGGCCCCACTTGCCGCCGTTTTGAGTAATGCCCAAGTTGGGTTGATGATGCTAAACGATCTAGAAGCCGACCCGCCATCTATCCGCAAGAAACTACAGAAAATTGTTACGCTCACCAAGCAGATGAGCACCTTGGTGAGTGAGCTGTTGTTCTTAGCTAGACATGAAGGGACTTTATCGATTGAGGCATTACCCTCAATCGATCTCAACCCGCTTTTAGCAGCGGTGTACACCGACGGCCTATCACAAGCAAAGGCTTATCAGTTGACATTAACCCACCAGCAGCCTCTGAGCCCGGTCATTGTGAACGCCGACGCTGATCTGCTCAGGCAGGCTATTACCAACTTACTCACGAATGCCTGTCGCTACACGCCAGCAGGCGGCTCTATCGAACTGCGATTGCTAGCCGAATCGCAGCAGGCCATTATTCAGGTAGAAGATACCGGCATTGGCATTCCGACTGAGGCACTACCCCATATCTTTGAGCGGTTTTACCGGGTAGATCGCAAGCGTGCTAAAGCCTCGGGAGGATTGGGGTTAGGGCTTGCGATCGCACAACAAATTGTTCAGGCGCACAGGGGTCAAATCAGCGTGCAGAGCAGTCTTGGAAAAGGATCAACATTTCAAATTGCGCTGCCGATATCAGTAGACACATCCAAGCAAAACGTCGCGCTATCGTCCACAGTAGCAACAGCAATTTAGTAGACTGTCCGGAGAAAAAATCACCCTGCTGACAGAAGTGAATCTAAACGTTAGTTAGATAGTGTGGCACGCAGGTGGTTAAATTGGAGTTTCCGTGAAAATGTCTAGCTTGATAAAAAGTTTGCTACAGGGTCGTTTAAGAGGAAAGAAGGCTGCGATCGCTTCACTACTGATCATCGCACCGCTGACCTTGAGCGCCTGTGCAACTGGAAACGCCGTTAAAACCCCAGAAGGTGCGATCGAAGAAGTTACAACAGAATCCATCGGTCGCACAATAGAAAGTGCGGTTGGCGAATCTGTTATTGTTCGCGCTGAGATTTCAGAAATCGTCAGCAACAATTCTTTTTTGTTAGAGAAAAACAATATCTTTAGCGATGAGAGCATTCTGGTAATTGACGTCTCTGACGATCCGCTAGGCCTCTCTGAAGAAGACGAACCAGAGGTGTTAGTGATAGGCGAAGTGGAACAGCTGACCATTGCCGACTTTGAAACCGCCTACGGATTTCCGCTTGATGCCTCAACCTACGTTGAATACGAGACGCAACCAGTGGTTGTCGCTCGCTCAGTTCAGCTTTCACCCGATCCAGCAGACATTGTAGGCAACCCTCATCTCTTTTACAACCAGCCGATTGCGCTGGTTGGAGAAATAGAAGAAACGCTCTCGCCTGGCGTATTTACTATTGACGAAGATGGACTGCTTTACGGTGATGACCTGCTGGTTATTTCAACCGAGCAGATCGCTGAGATTCAATCGGGAGAGCAAGTCGCAACCACTGGGGTACTGCGTCCCTACATACAAGAAGAGTTTGACACCTATTACGATTTGGAATGGGACCTGGAGCTAAAAGAGCGGATCGATAAAGACTACGAAGAGAAGCCAGTGTTTGTTGCTGACGAAGTGTATCCGTCTGGGTCTGCGTCTGGGCTATAGCTGTAGAGCAAAGCGCCTTTGAGCTTTCTTAGCTGTGGCCACTGGTCAGTTTGAGTGATGATGTGGATGGAATGGTCTTGAGAGAGGGCGATCGCATCTTCAAAAATCTGCACTAGCTGATGGTCCGTTTTATACCCTTGGCCCATTCCTTTATAGAACCGACGCGCTACGGCAATCACCGTATAGTCATGCTGAGGGAAACGCGGCATGACCTGACGCGCAGCATAAACAGCCTTTACTTCTGTGTAACTGGCAAAATGCTCGACTAGCTGACGGACCTCATCGTCAGGCAAGTTGTGCGGCTCAAACTGGATTTGACTATTGCGGCGCTGACGTTCTTCTAACGCTAACGTCCACATTTTTTCTTGAGCTTGCCCCTGCTGCCGATAGGTCTCTGCAAGCTCAATCTGTTGCTGCTGCTTAGCAAATGCATACAGCTGACGGTAAGCTGCCGCCGCAAGCGCTGGATCGCTATCGACCACTTGCTTGAGTCGATCAACACCAGACGCCTTTCCTTGTTCTATTTGCAAATAGCCTACCCAATAGTTAATGGTTGGATGGTCAGGCGCTACTTGCAACAGCGATTCAAACGTCCGTAGAACGCTCGTTTTATCCTCTAAGGCATAGCACATAGACGCTCGCTTTATTCTCTCTTCTAGCGTAAGAGAGGTCTCTTGTTTGTTCTTTTCTGGCTTGTTCTTTAAATACTCAAAACGCTTCAGCCGATAGTCATACCTTTCCTTTAGCATCTGCCAGCTTTTCTGTTGTTCTTTCTGCCAAAGCTGATCGAGCTGTTGCGTCAGGGGCGCTAACCGCTCGCTAAGTAGAACGGTAGCCCGCTGTAATCTAGGTGGCAAGGGCGTTGAAACCTTGTAACCTAGTGCATTCAAGCGATCAGATAGGCAAGGATGCGTAGACGCATTATCACTTTGATTTGCCAGTCGAAGCGATAGCCAGCGATCGCACTCAGCAGCATCAATCTCAGCACTCAGCGTCGCAAGCATATCCGAGACATAGTCATCTGGCGGCTGAGATAAGTTCTGAGAGCGCTGTTTGAATCGAGGTAAAAACTTTTGACTGAGCAACGAACTATTCAAGCCCAGCCAAATCAGTGCTTCGGCCTTGTGCTGAGCGCCTACTAGCTCGGCGGCTCGTCTATCTGCTTCGTACTCTTGAGATCTGGCATGAACAAAAGAGTAGGCCTTGAAGAAAGGGCCATACCAGCTAAAAAATCGTCGAAAGAACAGTCCCCCTCGGCGATTTTGCTCAAACTGCTCGGCCAGCTCAAACCAGGTTCGGCGAATCCGATAAATCCAGGCCGCCACCCGACCGTCGTCGCCGCACAGATGCGCCAGCTCGTGGGCCAAAACCGCCTTGAACTGTTCCGGAGAAAGCGCCTGCATCAGCGGGAGTCCTAGCAGCAAATAATTCGTATGCCAGCCAATCAAACCAAACTTTGGCCTTTGCATAATCGCTGCGTTCAGCTCAGCATCTAAAATGACAGTATCTAGCTTTGGCGCTTTGAGCGCAGTCGATAAATCGTCCAAAACTTGGAAGAGCTGAGGTACCTGCTCTCGCGTTAGCGGAATCCCCGTTGGTGCTTTGAAGGGAATAAAAAACAGACTCAGAAAGCCAGCAATAGCCAGGATAAATACGATATTGAGTTCGCCAAGCATTGCCTCACCCTGAATTGCAATTAGCGATGAGCGCAGCAGCCACAGTGCAATAAAAAGCAGAATGAAAACCGCAATGATATAGGCATAGCCTAAGACAGCAAGCAACCGTAGACGGCGGCGATAGTAAGCCGGATTGCGCTGCGCGATCGCCTCAATTTTACTGACGAGCGTATCAAACGCTTCAGGTGTAGAAGCCTTGATAGAGAAAAGCGAACTAAGCGGGTTGGTCATAGAAAATTGAGCATAGAAAATTGGCGCAGTTTCAAGTCTTCCCGGCAAAGTCGGCTGACAAAATTGGGAGGTTGGTTACCAAAGCATCATTATAGAACCCGTACAGCTTGGCACTGATATCAGAAAACTTGACTACCCAGAAATTTGACTACCCCAAAATTTGACTACCCCAAAATTTGACTGCCCAAAAATTTGACTGCCAGAAAACCTGACAGCATTCTGGTATCTATGAAAGAAAAACCGTCTGGATAGGCCAATAGCGCGGCGTATGTATGTATATATACGGACAGAATGGAGGTTGAGGCGTCACGGCTATGGTTACTCAAGGGCTTTTTCTACTAGCATTTGCGCTGGCGACGGGCGCGATCGCTCTTATCAACAATCTGATCAAAGCAGGCCCGTTTACCGATCGCACCAGCCGCCGAGACTCTGCTCTGCTGGAGTTTTCTGATCAGGTAAGGTACTTTACTGAAAACAGCCGAGACAACTGTCGCAATTCTCTTATCTTTAAGAAAATGACGGGCAGACATGCGCCTGTTCGGATTATCAACCTCGTTTTTAGCTGCTACGATCCGCACTTGGCCACCTACATCTACAGCAAGGCACCACGCTATATTCACTTTCAAAGAAGCGAGCTAGAAAACTGGCAACTGCAAGAACCTGCCGTCGTTCGCAATCACTTTTTAAGAACAATGCTGTGGCTGATGTTTTTGAACGGTCTGCTGCTTTGTGCGCTCTGCGTTTATACCGTTGTAGTGCTGGTGAGCGGGTTTAGTGCGATCGCCGCTCAGCCAGGCATTATTCAGTTCTACATCAGCTCGATTGCATTCTTGGGCTGCATAGGGATGATTGCTATCGGCTACTGCAAATACGCCTATCGAGAAGTTATTTTTCTAGATCTGGTCAAAACCTTTTACGAAGACAAGCCTGCAACTAGCAGAGCGCTGATTCGCTCAGTCTTTAACGATGAGCCGATTAAAATTGGCCCGCGCTATTAGTTCGAGCTTTTTGCTGACTAAACCTTTTGCTGACTAAACCTTGCAAACTGAAACTTACACCCTAAAACTCTATTGACTGAAAATCTGCTGACTAAAAATCTGTTGACTAAAAATCGGGACGCTCTAGCAAACAAAAGAGGGTAAGCGCCACGGTACAAGCCAGCGTGGTTGCAGACAGACTATCGCAGCCCAGCAGTTGCAGCGGGCAGTAGAGCAAGAGCGCTGCGATCGCTGAAAGACCGGTCGGCTCGCTCAAGAAGTAAAAAAACTCTCGGCTATTTTCGAGCCATTCTAGAAATTTTAGAAATCGGCTGAGGAGGATCATAAGAAACTCACCATAAACACTAAACCGAAAGACCTAGCTGAGAATACTAGCTGAGAATTTGGTCAAAAAAGGATTTGAAAATGAGCTTAGGGACTTTACCAACCCATGTCTGTACAGGTTGATACTCAGAGTCTAGCAGTGTGAACTGAGGCACCCCAGACGCACCAAACACCTCGACTTCGTCAGCCCACTGCGGGTCGTCAATATCTAGCATAACGAAGTTTATTTGCTCGCCATACTGGTTGTGTAGCGCGTCCACCGTAGCAGACATGTTTTGGCAGGTCGTGCACCAATCGGCATAGAATTCAATCAGCGTCGGCTTTTGATTGCTCAGGGCAGTTTCATACGGCATGGTTTTAGCCGCCAGCGCTTTTAGCGTCATCAGGCCAGAAAGCGGCGTCATACTCATCACGCTAGCAGCTGGGCGCGTCAGCAAAACTGTGGCGACAATCGCCAAAATGATCGATAGGAGCGCAGCCCATACTTTCCAGATCTTATTCTCTTTCTCTGAGGTAGAAACCATAGCTTTTTATGTTTCTGCTTTTATGTTTCTAGTTTTATGCTGTGAATAGGAATATTTCTCTATGTGAGAATATTTCTCTTTTGATACGGCTATTTCGAGACGGCGACAAGAGACGCTAACGATAGTAGTAAACCAAAAAGATATGCACCGCTAATAAAACTGCAAAAACGCTCACTAAAAAGATGTGGCTCTTCAGCCAAACTGTTCGCATGCCGCGAATTAGAGCGCCTTTGCCGATGCCTACCGGCTCACCTTCCACCAGCTTTGGTTTGGTAAATTTAAAGATTTTTCGAGGTGATTCTAACACACCGGTTTCAGCAACAACACCCACCAGCGCCGTTAGCGTTACACCTATGAAGGACCACAGCAAGATTGCATTGTAGTTCACGCCGCTCGCACCAATCGTGTGAATTACGACCATAGCAAGTAGGGCAACGCCTGTGAAAATGTGGGCACTGCGCCACAGCATGACAGAGCCAGGCATCTTGACCTTGACTGGCCAGGTGCGGCTGCGTTTGCGGGCGGTTAGCAGCATTTCAACAGCGACCAGTGCCAGGGAAGCGAAACCAGTCCCTTGTTTGTAGACTTCACCGCGCAGAAACTGGTACAGCTCGAAAGAGCGATCGCGCATCGCATCCAAATACATTGGGCTAGCGGCAAACGGCACTAGCAAAAGCGCAGACACCAGCGTCAGAATAATCAGCGTAGAAAATTTGGGTTGCATAGCACGGTTGAAGCGTTGGCTCTCAATAGATGAGGGTGGGAGATGTTCTCAATAGATAAGGATGGGTTTACATCGAGCAGGGGCGCAGCAGGCTGCGCCCCTGCCCTTAAGGTGACTGCTGCTACGCGTCAGCTGGCATGCTATCTACTGGAATGTTGATAATCACGCCGCCCATGACTTCGTCCATCTCAAACACTTTGTCGGGATAGCGCTCTAGGTGAATAGGATGCGTGTTGTGGCAGGTAACGCAGGCTTCAGCAACTGCGACGTCTGGATACATCGCAGAGAAGTAAACCTGGTCGCCTACTTCCTGATACCCTCGAACCGGCTCACCCGTTTCAATCATCTCTTCAACAGAAGCTGTCTCAAACTCTCCTTTGGGCGCATGGTTATCGTTCAAGTTCCAGGGAGAGATCAGGCTATAGGTGAAGTCGCTCGATTCGTTGGCAATTTCAGAGCCCAGACGGAACATCTGTGCGGGCAACGGAATCCCGTCAGTCTGCTGCCAGCCTTCGGTGGACTCTACGTCTAGAACGCCTTCCTCTTTTGGCTTACCTTCTAACAGCTTGACTCGGTTAATCACATGCTTGGTGTAGGCCGTTCTATCAGCCGCCAAAACATTGTGAATGTAGTCTGCGACAAGCTCAGGGGCAATGCTGGGTCCGGTCGCTGTAGCCGTACCGCCACCGCCACTACAGGCCACGGCGGTAAAACAAATCGCCGCCGCGAGAGCAAATAAAGCCATGGTTTTAGCGCGAATGCGCTGCATCCAGCTGGTTCTAACCATTGTTGTTAATCTCCTGATAAGTCCATGTATTGAATGTTGCGATCGCATATAGCGTTCGCCACTTAGCTCTGCATATGTCCAACAGATAAAACCGTTGATGTATGTAGAGTTAAGTGGTCAGCGATCGCCAAATACATTAGGCGATCGCTATACTTCGCGAACGAGAAATCTGCCTGAGCAAGAAAACGCTATTCACTGTCTTCTTGTGAGGCAGAAGCATTGCCCGATCTCCGCTGTTCAGCTGCGCGCATGAGCTCAAAGCTTTCATGCTCCAGCGTCGGAGGACGGTCAAAATTGGCTTCGACGAGTTCATCGTCGAAAATACTGTTGTAGCTGTACTCCACGCCGTGGCAGTTCATACAGACTTCGCCTACCATGCGGTTACGAGGCTTGAGGGTGTAGGTATTGTTATGGTTTACCTTCACAACTACAGTGCCATCTGTTTTCTTGGTAGCGGTGCGCGGTAGGTGGCAGGTGGCGCAAGTCACTTGAGCAGCACCGGGCCGAGGCAAAGAAGAAGACAGCACGCCCTGTGCATGTTTAGAATTCTCGTAGTTGAGAGAATGGTTATCGTTATGGCAAGTTAAGCAAGACTCGACAGAAGCCTGCATCGTATTCACTGTATGCACATCGTGGCAGGCGTTGCAGCTAAGCTGCTTGTCGAACGCATCGTGTTTCATCGGGATACGTGCCATCGCTGGCGTCAGTGGGCTTTCGCCCTCTAGCGTTCTAATGCCGTGCTTACCCAACAAAAAGGTCTCGACAGCACTTTCATGACAAGACTGACAGCTTTCTTGATTGGGGCTAGCCACAAACGCCTTTGTTTCTTCAGCCTGGTGACAGCTAGCACAGTTGACATCGTTGAGCGCATGAGCGCCGGTTTGCCACTGCTGGGTAATCTCTTCAACCTCTGCTTGAGTGGCTGCGATCGCAGGAAAAGCTGGCGCGATCAGCAAACAGCCCACACAAAACAGCACTATGACAAAAGGCAACAGCCTTGCGCTTCTAAAGGTCATGACTGCCCCTCCAGAAACTCTTTACTGAGGTTCGGCGCAGGCGCTGCGTCTAGCTCAGTTGTTACGACCCGATCTGGCAGCTGCTGCACGGGCAGCATATCTGGCGCCCCCATATTCTCTCGAAAGAATCCGGTAGAAATCGTGTCGTGCTCGTGGTAGTTGTGGCACCCTGCGGTCCAGCAGCCGTCAGCAGCAAAGCCCTCGTGACTCTTAAGCTGAGTCAACGTCAACTCTTCGTGACAGGCCATGCATAGATCAGGCTGCAGATGCACGCCTCGACCGAACATGTGAATATGCTCGCTATGACAGGCAGTGCAGGTCAACACATCCACATTCTCTCTGAAAGAAGCCCAGCGAGGATCCTTAAACTTTGTCGCACCGTGCAGGTCACCTTCTAGCTCCGCCTCATGGCAGCGATTACAGTTTTCATTCGAAACGGGCTTAAATCCTTCATGGCAAGACGCACAAGACGCCTCGAACAAATGATGCCCTTCAGAGGTCTCACCCGGCAAAAAGATCGATTTCTTTTCAAAAGCGAATGCACCTGAAACCGAGATAAATAAAACGGCAACGGCCAGAATAATCACGGCCCGCAATCCGAACTTATCTCGCCAAAACACATTTTGATTAGGACGATTCTCCATTGAAAAGTAGCCCTAAAAAGAAGAGCCAAAAGGAAAAGAGTAAAAGAAAAACAAAAGCTATATAAGAATGAACAGCAAAAGCAGTGCTATGCCGCCAACGCCGATCACGCCTGCCGCCGCACCATTGCTCAACCCTTCAGGGGAATCGGCCGTCATCTCCATATCCAAATGGGTCGATGGCGTTGCCTCAGCGGTTGGCGTCAGCGTCGGGAGGGTCGGCTCAGGCAAGGTTGGCGCCGATTGGCTAGGAGCTGGCTGGGCAACTGGCGCTTCTTCTAGCTGAATATCAGAGCGAGAATAGTCTGCGCCCTCTAGCATCAGCTCAGTAATCGCACCGTAAGCGTCTGTCCAAGCCTGCTTCAGCTCTGG
>CALDSK010000236.1 GCA_937911865.1 uncultured Synechococcus sp. | reverse complement strand
GGTGCTCAATCGTGGGCTCAGTGGGTAAAAATTGCAGTGCGTCGTAGCCGACGTAGTGTTGCTCAGCGGGTGTTAGCGGTTCGTCAGCTTCTATTTTGTCAGCGATTTTGCGATAGATTTTGCCCAGGCCCGCTAGGGTTCCTTCTGCTGAAGCCGTGGGAATGTGAATCTGCAAAATATTGTTAGGTGCTCCTTCGCGGGGGAGTGCGGGCTCTATTCCTTTTTCAGCTGGAATGACTGGCGGCGCGGCGGCGCGATCGCGCAGATAGTCTAAATCTTTTCGGGTGCGCTGCAGCGTCTCCATGTCGTAGAGCTCAGCGGGGGCGAAAACGCCGTAGGGCAAGGAGTAGGGCGCGATATCGCGAATGGTGTGTAGTGTTCCGTCCGCTAGATCGCGGTAGCGCAGCCAGTAAAGACTTCCCAAGCGATCGCGCGAACCTGGCTGCATGCCACTGATCACCGCCCACACAAATTCTCCTTGCAAAGGCACTTCGACGCACTCATAGCGAAAGGATATACGCTGCTGTGACGCGCCAAAGTCGACCGGTTCAACCGCTGTGAAAATCTCCAGGTAAATGTTTCGCCCGGTCGCTAGCTGACCTGCTAGCTCAGGCACCCAAAAGCCAATTTCTGTCAGTCCGTTGGCGATGGGATGTGCCCCCATTCGCCTGGCCAGCTCTTGTCCAATTTCGAAGTAAGTACGTTTAGAGCTAGCGGTTTTAACCGCCCAAGCCATGAGTGCCTCTGTTTCAGCTTCTTGCAGCTCAACGGGTGAGCGCGACTGGGCGCTGTTGGCGAAAGATTGGCTCATCAAACGGAATCCTGGAAGTGTAAAGGGTGTCGGTATGGTTAGTGATTAGGCTTAGTGCACTGGCTTAGTGCACTGGCTTGGTGCACTGGCTCAGTACACTGGGGGCTACTGTCGCTGGGACTACTGTAAGTTCTGAGCTAGTGAGTTTGATGCAGGCCGTAAAGAATCTCAGCTTTTGATTCTGATGCCAGATTAGATGTCAGATTTTAGATGCCAGATTAGATATCAGTTGTCGAAAGCAAGTGTCTAACAAAGCAAGCGATCTGAGATCGATCTGAGACAGAGTCGTTTTAATAGGCTGCTACTCACCGTCACAGCGTCGTCCGTTTCTCACTCTAAACTCAATACCTCGAATGGAAAAGCTTTTCAATAGGTCTTGCTCAACGTACTGTTCCGGCGTACTTTTTCCAGTGCGTTTCCCGGTGCATTTTGTTTATCTAGAGAAAAGCAATCGGTACGCCATCAGGTAGCTTTGCTTGCTCAAAATAGGGATAAAAGTTGAAGACAATCTCACCTGCAGGCAGAGAATTGCCTACTATCCCTGGTGATAAGATTTATTTCGTTGACAAATAAATAATATTACAAGTAATGAATTAGTCAGTCTGAGGATCGCTGTGACCCATAAACAAGCGAAATCATCGCTGCGAGAGCGTCAGCGCAAGGATCATGAAAGAAGCACAAATAATAGCGGCTAGCAAAAGACTGTTAGAAAGCTACAAACATAGAACTTTGACCTCAACTATTGTAGGTTTAAGACAAGTTTGAAACGGTCTGATATTTAGTTTCAATTTAGTCGTCTAAATTCGTTTCGATAGCCGCTAAATACTAATGGTGTCCATCGATAATTTTACCGGTGAATTAGAGACCTGTAAGCGCTGTAGACTGCAACAGGAGGTAGTCTGCTCTCTACAAGAAAAAGATAAATCACTGGCTAATTTATTCAAGTTACGAGTTTGTCAACGCCTCGGTTTAATGTGAGTATTGAAGTAACTTTAATGTGAGGCTTAAAGCAAATGAGTGCAAAATAATTTAGCTGTCTTATTTCCTTAACCCTACGCCTCTATGAACACATTAGGAACTATCAGAAGAACTTACCTGAAGCTATTTATTCTTTATTAGTTTCTACCGTTATCTCCATAGAGACGAGTCTTCTAAAGCGTTGTTTAACCCCGAACCCATGAAGTCATCCCTTGTAATTCTCTACCATCGCGAGCCTTACGACGAGGTTATCGAAAACGGCAAGACGATCTATCAGGAGAAAAAAAGCCCCAACGGCATTCTGCCCACTATAAAAAGCCTGTTTGCGAACGCAGAACAGAGTACCTGGATTGCCTGGAAACAGGTAAACGCAAAGCAGAAAACCAGCTTTAAAGAGCGCATGAGCTTTGAAGGCAACGACAAGGGGGTGGTGCGCCGCATTCCACTGAGCGCAGAGCAGGTCAAAAACTTTTATCACGTCACGTCAAAAGAAGCCTTTTGGCCAATTTTGCACTCTTTCCCCTGGCAATTTACCTACGAGACGTCTGACTGGGACAATTTTCAAGATATTAACCGTAAGTTTGCTGACGCGGCCTGTGAGGATGCTGCTGACGATGCCCTTATCTGGATTCACGATTACAACCTGTGGTTGACGCCCTATTACATTCGCCAGAAGCGGCCCAACGCGAAAATCATTTTCTTCCACCACACGCCTTTCCCTGGCTCGGATGCGTTCAACGTATTGCCTTGGCGAGAAGAAATTATTGATAGTTTGCTCTGCTGTGATGTATGTGGTTTTCACATTCCTCGCTATGTGGAGAACTTTGTGGCGATTGCCCAAACCTTCCGTGAGATAGACGTTGTTGAACGGCGGCCAGTTGCAGAAAAATTCACCGCTCGTGGTACAGCCCTTGCGGCCCCCGAAGTTACGACTAAAATCCGCTATAAAGACCAGCTAGTGCACTTGGGTGCCTTTCCTGTAGGGACAAATATAGAATTTATTCGTTCTACGGTCGAAAAACCTTCTGTACAAGCGCGAGTAGCCGAAATCCGAGAGGAAATGGGTGGTGAGCGTCAGCTGATTGTTTCTGCGGGCCGGGTGGACTACGTAAAAGGGACCAAGGAAATGCTGCTGTGCTATGAGCGTTTGCTAACCCGTCGCCCAGAGCTACAGGGAAAGGTCAACTTTGTAATTGCTTTGGCCAAGCCCGCTACGGGTATGCGAATCTATCGTACGGCCCAGAGCGAAATTGAGCGCTTGGTCGGAAAAATTAACGGTCGGTTCGCTAAGCTCAGCTGGACGCCCATTATGCTGTTTACCTCAGCCCTGCCATTAGATGAGATCTTAGCGCTCTACGCCGCTGCAGATATCGCCTGGATTACGCCACTGCGCGATGGTCTTAACCTAGTTGGTAAAGAGTTTGTGGTTGCCAAAGGCGGCAAAAGCGGTGTGCTGGTCTTTTCTGAATTTGCCGGGGCCGCTGTAGAGCTGCCGGACGCGGTATTGACCAATCCTTACGCAGACAGCAGCATGGACAAGGCTATTGACCAGGCTTTGTCTATGACGCCTGAAGAGCAGGCGACCCGTATGGGGCGCATGTACGAGGCGGTTAAGGCTTACGACGTTGATAAATGGACGACGGAGCTACTGGGCGCTGCCGATTAGAGCAGATTAAATGAAGGCACCAGTTAAATTAAGTCACCGTTTAAATTAAGTCACCGGCTAAATTAAGTCACAGATTAAATTGAGGTGCTGGGCCGAATTCTGAGCGACTGTCGGTGAGTGCGAAGGAACACAGCTCACTGACAGTCGCTAGCGCTATCATCTGTACTGATTTGTGTTTGTGTTGGCTGGTGTCTGTATGCAGTCTGCATGTGTACTGGTCTATTTACCGGCTCATCTGTATTGGTTCTGTGTGTTGGTTTATTGCATACTCACTGGTGCATCTTCAATCGTTTTCACCCTTAGACCGTTTTCACCCTTCGAACACTTGTTTTTATGAGACACCAAAGCTCCCTTTCTGATTTAGCCCAGCACCGTTTTGATTTAATCGTGATTGGTGCTGGCATTAATGGAGCTGGGACCGCCCGCGACGCTGCTATGCGCGGCCTCAAAACCCTACTAATTGATAAGGGGGATTTTGGCGGTGCCGTCGGCTGGTCGTCCCGGTTAATTCATGGTGGATTGCGCTATTTAGAATATTTTGAGTTTGATTTGGTTCGCGAGTCGCTGCGGGAGCGAGAGCGGCTGCTGAGCAATTCGCCGCATTTGGTTCATCCGCTGCAAATGACGATTCCGATTTATAAAGGCAGCCAGCGTGGGCCTCAGCTAGTGCGCCTGGGGATGATTCTGTATGATGTGCTGAGCTTTGATAAGACTTTGCCAGGTCATCGAATGCTGAAAAAAGCGCCCTTTGCTCAGCTGTTTCGCGGCGTAAGCTGCGATCGCCTGGTTGGCGCGGCTCAGTACTTTGATGCTCAAGTAGAATGCGCCGAACAGCTTTGCCTAGAAAACGTACTTTCAGCTCAATCGGCTGGTGCGACTGTGCTGAATTACGCTGCTGTGACTCGCCTGACGCAGCCAGAAGAAGGCGGCGCGGTGACTCAGATTACGCTAGAAGACCAGCTCAGTGGTGAGACCGTCGAGATAGAGACCAGTCAGGCTGTGCTTGTGAATACGGCGGGGCCCTGGGTTGATCAGGTGTGCGATCGCGGCTGGCAGAAAGACCATCCCGCTCCATTGAGCCCTCGGCCGCTGATGGGTGGCACCAAAGGTAGCCACATCATTGTCGATCCTTTCCCCGGTGCGCCTACAGATTCTGCGCTCTATGTTGAGGCCGAATCTGACGGTCGGCCCTACTTCATTATTCCTTGGCTGGGTAAGTACCTGATTGGTACCACTGACCTGCGCTACACCAACAGCCTAGATGAAATTAAGGCCAGCGACGAAGAAGTAGACTATCTGCTGAATGAGACGAATCGAGTATTGCCACAGGCTCAGCTGCGCCGAGAAGATGTGCAGTTTACCTATTCAGGGGTACGACCGCTGCCCTATGTAGAATCGTCAGGCAAAAAGAACAGTAGCATCACCCGCAGCCATATCCTGCATGACCATAGCGCTGCTGAGAATGGCGGTATTCGGAACTTTATGTCACTCATTGGCGGTAAGCTCACCACCTATCGCCAGGTGGGCGAGGAGCTAACCAACGAGACCTATCGCAAGCTAGGCCGCAAAGCACCTGAGTGCCAAACCAAGTCGAGTCCTCTTCCTGGTGCTAAGGACTATTCGGCCAAGACGCTTATCTCTGCGGTCAATCAGTATCGCGATCGCCTGTCGCTTGAAATCCTTGAGTACCTGTTTAGCCTATACGGCATGCGCATCTGGGAAGTCTTGTCACTGTTAGATCGTAGCCCAGATCTAGCCCAGCCGATTCAAGCTGGCCTGCCGGATATTCGAGCGCAGGTCGTTTACACCGTTGAAACCGAACTAGCTAAGACGTTGGTGGATATTAACTTTCGCCGTCTGCTGCTTGCACACCGCGATAACTATGGGCGAGACGCGCTGCCAGGCATTGTGGAGACCTTACAGCAGCACTGTGGCTGGTCGTCGCAGACGTGTGATCAGCAGCTGCAAGACTATCACAGCTATCTAAAAACGCATGCAATCCCCGACTATCAGCTCAGCGCCGAGCAGCCCATGGCTGAGGCGGCAGTAAGATAAAATTATAAAACAAATATAAACAAAGACTCAGTTCTGTGGATTTGCCGCAGTGTGTCTCACTACTTGGGTGTCTTACTATAGGGCGCGCTCTACTTGGCGTGCCCTAATCAGCACATCCTACTGACGCATCACACCGCAAGTCACAGCTATTTGCACTTAGTTTGCAGCATTATTGCGGGCTACAACCCTTGCTCCCTCAAACTGATTGCTACACTTTGTCCTTTCTTGTGCTTTCTTATGCTAGCTTCTCCGGATCTGTCTACCACGGCAACGGGCTCTCCTAATCTCAGTTCTCCTGATCCAAATGCTTCTACAAGCGCTGCGAGCGAGCAGTTAAACCTGGCGGTGCTGGGCGGCGGCGCTTGGGGCTCGGCGCTGGCTTATCTGGCCGGGCTGAACGCTCACCCTGTTACGATTTGGTCGCGGCGCAATGGAGATGATTTAGCGACTTCTGTGAGTCAGGCTGACGTTATTTTGTCAGCGATTTCGATGAAAGGGGTGGCTGATGTTGTGCAGCAGTTGCAGCAGTTCACGATTCCAGAAGATGTGATTTTTGTGACTGCTACGAAAGGGCTCGATCCTCAGACGACCCGAACGCCCTCGCAAATTTTTGCGACTGCATTTCCTAATAATCCTGTGATTGTGCTGTCTGGGCCGAATCTATCAAAGGAAATTGACCAGGGATTGCCCGCGGCGACGGTACTGGCTAGCACCGACCAGGCGGCGGCTGAAACGCTACAGCAAATGTTTGCGTCTGAGCAGCTGCGTGTGTACACCAGCGCCGATCCTATCGGGGCTGAGCTGGGAGGAACGTTGAAAAATGTAATTGCGATCGCAGTTGGCGTGTGTGACGGTCTAAAGCTAGGTACCAATGCCAAATCTGCTTTGATCACTCGCGCCTTGCCAGAGGTTATTCGTATTGGTATGCACCTGGGGGCCACCGAAGTTGAAACCTTCTACGGTCTGAGTGGGCTAGGCGATATGCTTGCCACCTGTAGTAGCTCGCTTAGCCGTAATTATCGGGTGGGGTATGGACTAGCTCAAGGGCAGTCGCTAGAGCAGGTATTGGAGACTTTAGGTGGTACGGCTGAAGGGGTCAATACTGCTCATGTGCTGATGAAAATTGCTAACCGTGAGGGTATCCCAGTTCCTATTTCTAGGCAGGTAGAGCGATTGCTGCGGGGGCGAATCACACCGGTAGAAGCGGTAGAAGCGCTAATGGAGCGTGATTTGAAGCCAGAGGCTTGCGATCTAGACGATTATGAATAGCAACCAAAAAAGCCCTGGGAGTTCTTGTGAGAGCTCCCAGGGCTTTTCTTCTATGTGTAGACAGTACCTGCTGGCACGTCTATACAGTTTTGAAAGTCGATATAAAAGCAGCGCTGAATTAAGCCTGACGCGAGTAGTACTCGACCACCAGTAGCTCATTGACATTCAGTGCAATCCATTCGCGTTCGATCACGCCAGTGACCTTAGCTTCTAGCTTGCCCTTATCGAAATCCAGGTGAGTAGGAATGTTTGCCAAACCTGGAAACTCCAAGTTGGCAGTGACCAGCTTCTTAGAAGCGTCTTTACCGCGTACCCCAATTACATCACCAGGACGGCACTGATAGCTAGGAATGCTAACGACACGGCCATTAACCGTGATGTGGCCATGGTTTACAACCTGACGAGCAGAGGGGATAGTTGGCCCAAAGCCCAATCGGAAGCAGGTGTTATCCAACCGCATTTCCAACTGTTGTAAGATGACTTGTCCTGTAGAACCTGACGCACGACGTGCTTTTTTCACGTAGCGTAGGAGCTGGCGCTCGGTAACACCATAGTTGTAACGAAGCTTTTGCTTCTCTTCTAGACGAATGGCATACTCAGATTTCTTTTTCCGAGCCTGACCATGTTGTCCAGGGGGATACGCTTTCCGAGCCGATTTGCGGGTTAAACCCGGCAGGTCGCCCAAGCGGCGTACCACTCTTAGGCGAGGACCTCTATATCGAGACATTAGTTCTCCAAAAAACGTTTGCAGATCTCGTAGTATAGCTCAGTCAATCCGCCTGTACAAATGCTTTTTTCTTGGCTTGTTTGGGCCTTGACGTCTGTCTATGTAAGAACGATTTTTTCAATCGGGGCGGCTGCCTTTTGCTTTCTAAAATCGACGGCCTGTTTTAATAGCTGCCAGGCCGGTAAGGAAAAGATGGCTGGAAAACCGAGGGTGATCGCACTCAGCTGCTTTTGCTTAAGTGCCACAATCGCCCAGTGCAAATGCAGGTATTGGTGAATCGTCTTGAGCTTGGGTAGAGCCGGCTGGTGCTTCGATGCAATGCGTGGGTAGATGCGATCTTTCATCAGCATGTTGGTGGCTAGGCGGCGCTGAATGCTGATTTTTTGGTCGTAGCCACCGGGCCATACGGTGCGATAGGCGAGGCACTGGTTAATAAACAAGGCGTCGCCATGTTCAGCTACGCGAATCCAGGAGTCAATGTCGTCACAGCTGGTCATGGTCGTATCCCATCCGCCGGAGTCTAAAAAAGCATCCCGGCGAACGGCGACCTGAATGGGCGTACCAAAGGGCACGGTTTCGAGCAGCATGCCGTAGTGAATGTCGGTCTGTGGAATATAGAAAGCATCTCCGGGCCCGGTCGCGGGCGTTCGGCTCAGTTCATTGCCATCGGTATCGACTTGAGCGGCCTGGCAGGAGCAGATAACGGCTTCGGGTCGTTTGGCGATCGCTTGGCTCATCACCTCTATACAGTTTGCCGCCAGGTAGTCGTCGTCATCAACTAGCTTTACCCACTGGTTGCTAGCCGCCTGTACGCCTGAATTCACCGCGCCCGCATGCCCCAAGTTTGACTCATTTCGTACGTATGTAATCTTGTCTCCTAGTGATCTTAGGTAAGCGTCTGTGCCGTCTGTAGAGGCATTGTCTGCCACGATTACCTCGCAGGGCACCGTTTGCTCAAGCGCTGACTGAATCGCTCGCTTCAATAAACTCAGTCGATTGTAGGTAGTGATAACAACGCTAAACGGAATGCTAAACGGCGCGGCAGCCATAACCTTTTTGTTCCTTTTCTGACGCTAAATCTGAACAAGCTGTCTTGATGGGCATTCTAGAGCAAGCTCTTTATCAAATACGCACAATGGATACGTAAATACGCTCAATTAATACGATCGATGAAACAGCTTCATAAACTCAGCCGTGAGACGGTATTTTCGAAAGCAGATTGAAAGCAAGTTGAAATCGTAGAAGACAGGATTTTTCCGGTCAGTTATCGAGCTAGAGCGTTAGACTAAGCACCAGTTACATCTATTATGTTATCGACATTACCCATGCAGAAGTCCGCTTCTCCCGCTACAGCCAATTCTCTTCAGGCTCCCGCACAGAAAAAGCTCGCTCTGCCTGTTCGCAAAGCACTAAGTGCGGTTTCTGCAAGTGCGATCGCTGCCACTTTACTATTAAGTGCGCTAGGCCGCTCCCCTGCTGTTGCCCAAGTCAGTTCGACTACAACTAGCGAACTGACCGCTCAAGTTGTCACTGATGATTCTGACCCTTCTGAAGACGATGACGCTTTAGACTATGGCGAACTGCTAGAGAAAATCGATAACGGAGAAGTTCAAGAAGTAGAACTCGATCAGGTTAACGGCGTTGCTAAGGTCACACTAAAATCTGCTGCTGAAGGTGATAGGCCAGAAGAGGTAAAAATCTTTGTCAACGACCGCAACCTGGATTTGCAAGAGCGGCTCAATAACAACAACATTACCTGGGATGTCAGCCGTAACGCGGATCGCAGTACGATCACCAGCCTGATTACTACCGGCATATTGGTGATGCTAGTGGTTTTTGCCATGGTGATGCTGTTGCGTCGCTCTGCTAGCTCGGGTGGGGGCGCGATGAGCTTTGGCCGCTCGAAGGCCCGATTCCAGATGGAAGCTAAAACCGGCGTGATGTTTGACGACGTAGCTGGAATTGACGAGGCTAAAGAAGAGCTGCAAGAAGTCGTCACATTTTTGAAGAATCCAGAGAGATTTACGGCGATTGGTGCGCGGATTCCTAAAGGCGTTTTGCTAGTAGGTCCTCCAGGCACCGGTAAGACTTTGCTCGCAAAGGCAATTGCAGGTGAAGCGGGCACGCCCTTCTTTAGTATTTCAGGATCTGAATTTGTCGAAATGTTTGTCGGTGTGGGTGCTTCACGCGTCCGTGACCTGTTCAAGAAGGCGAAAGAGAATGCGCCTTGTATCGTCTTTGTGGATGAGATTGACGCGGTGGGCCGTCAGCGCGGTGCTGGCATTGGCGGCGGAAATGACGAGCGTGAGCAGACGCTGAACCAGCTGCTGACCGAGATGGATGGATTTGAGGGCAATAGCGGCATCATCATTATTGCGGCGACTAACCGCCCAGACGTACTCGATTCTGCGCTCCTGCGCCCCGGTCGGTTTGACCGTAAGGTAACAGTTGATTTACCCGGCTACAACGGTCGTTTGGGCATTTTGAACGTCCACGCTAGGGACAAAAAGATAGATGAGAGCGTGAAGATGGAAGACATTGCCCGTCGGACGCCTGGTTTTTCGGGCGCGGACTTGGCTAACTTGCTCAATGAAGCGGCGATTTTGACGGCCCGTCGTCGTAAGGATGCGGTGACGATGGATGAGGTGAGCGATGCGATTGACCGGCTGACAATTGGCCTGACGCTGAACCCTCTGTTGGACAATAAGAAAAAGCGTTTAGTTGCTTATCACGAGATTGGCCACGCGCTGACTTCTGTGATGGGTAAGCATTCAAAGCCAATTAATAAAGTCACCATTCTGCCGCGCTCTGGTGGCATTGGAGGCTTTGTGAGCCATATGCACGATGATGACGATCTCGATGGCATGCTCGAATCTTATGGGTATTTCATTGATACGCTTGTCTCTACTATGGGTGGCCGAGCGGCTGAAGAAGTTGTATTTGGCTCGGATGAAGTGACGCCAGGGGCTAGCGGTGATATTCAGCAGGCGACTTCTATGGCCCGCAATATGGTGACGCGTTATGGCATGACAGATCTCGCCTCATTTGCGTTAGAAACTGGCGGTTCACAGCCTTTCCTCGGTGGCCCCAGTCAGCCCAGCCGTAAGTATTCTGATCAGATGGCGACTAAAGTCGATGAAAAGGTACATGACCTTATTCAAACGGCGTTAGATAGAGCTATAGAGATTTTGAGTGATAACCGGCAGCTCGTTGATCGTCTCGTTGATGTGCTGATAGAGAAGGAAACGATTATGGGAGAAGAGTTTAGAAACATTGTCAGTGAATATGTCGATATTCCTAAAAAGCAGCTGGTTAAGGTCGCATAGGCCAGCGTGTTTGCTTTCTTCGTCAATAAAGCAGCTTAGATAACAAAAAGCTCAGAAGAAAAATTTTCTTCTGAGCTTTTTGTTATCTGAAGTCGTGTGCAGACAATGACCGTTGGGTCAGCTGGAATCGTTTTCTCTAGGTCTTATCGAGGAGGTCTTATCGAGGCAAGGAGGCGCTGCGTTGACCGTCTGCCATAGCCTGTAATACCAAGCCTGGATCTACCCATTCTCCCTGGTAGCGCATGCCCCAGTGGAGGTGGGGCCCGGTTGTTCGGCCCGTCATTCCGACTCTACCGATGCGATCGCCCGTATACAAATCCTGGCCCTCTACAATGCGCAAACCACCCGAGCCATCGACAAAGACATTGCGTCCTCCCTCGGTCGTAACGTAGCCCTGCATGTGGCAGTAAATATGCGTCCAGTCGCCAGACTCAACCACGACAGAGGTGCCACAGGCGCTGTCGTCAGAGACTTCAACAACTCGGCCATCCCACCAGTTACGAATGTAGCTGCCGTTGGGAGCGGCTATATCAATACCGTAGTGAAAGCCAGAGCTTCGATAGCCGTAGCCAGAGGTATAGGCTTGAAAGTTTTCAACAGGGAAAGAGGCGATCTGCCAAGGCTCACTGCTTCTAGCAATTTGAGCTTGGCCTACTGCGGGCTGGCGAAACGCTTGTGGGGCAATCTCACCTAAGCCAAAGGCTAACAAGCCACCTGCCAACAGTAAACCACCGTAGGAAGCGCTGCGTTGATGAGAAAACTTTCTAAAAGCGGACTGTAGTGAGAAGAGTGTTCGCTTCATATAGAAAATAAAGTTTGTGATGTGGGGAACTGAACTTTAAATGATGCTCGCCTGGTAAGTGAAAGTACTGGCTGGAATCCTTGTTCGGCACCAGATAAATTGGCTTACAGTGCGGCTCACGGGGCGGCTCACAGTGTTTGGATAAATTAAAAACTGTGATGCGTGTTTCTACCGAATAAAAACTAAGTTTGAACTAACTTTGAAGATTGCATATTGTCAATGACAAACTACAGAATTTACTCAACACAAGCAGGGCGTTTGAGGTAATGTACCCTGAAACACTGGTAGAAGTCGGAAGCAGCCGCTATCTAATAAGCATTCCTGATTAAAGTAATTTACATTGATGAGTTAATACTTACGGTTCAAAAAGCAATGTGTTACTTCGAACACAGCGCGGCAGTAATATTACTGATGAGTAAATTTTCTGAAATTCAAATAGCGTTCAGTCCTTAGCATTAAGTTCATAGAAATTAGAGGCTGTTGAACTAGTACTCTTGAACCAATATTTTTGAACTAAAGGTCTCTCTTAAAGGGCGCTCCTCCTATAGGTCGCTCAATGTGAGACGGCGGATCTTTTTGATCAGCTTTTTTGGATCAATCGGTTTGCTGAGCGTATCGTGATGGGCAACATGTAAAGACTCTGTGATTGGCTCGGCGACTAAGGCTAAAACTTTTGCGTCAATGGCTGTAAGCATGAGCTGCATTTCTCTTAGCCCTCTGATCTCGTCACCGAGTAGTGATAGATCGGCGATTAGAACAGCGGGCTGCAGTGATTCTAGCTGTGAGATGATTTGGTCAACCTCGACTTGCCAGATGACCTCATAGCCATCTGCGGTGAGTAGGTCGCAAATGATGGCTGCGCTGTTTTCTTTTTTTTCGAGCAGTAGCACCCGCTTGCGGTTAGCTGAGAGGGTAGGGGGCACTTCGTATCGATGGTGCGATCGCTTCAATGACTGTATCGGCAGGCGTACTGAAAATACGGAGCCATGCCCTACTTCAGACTTAACCTGAATCGTCCCGCCGTGCAGCTCAACGAGACGCTTAGTCATGGCTAGGCCCAAGCCAGTGCCAGAATACTGCCGCTGAAAGGGCGATTCTAGCTGCTTAAACTTTTCAAACAAGAGATCTTGCTGCGATTCAGGAATGCCAATGCCTGTATCTTCTATCTGAAAAATGCCAACGTCGCCGTCACGCCTGACGCGCAAAGTAACCCGTCCACCTGCTGGCGTAAATTTGATCGCGTTGTGAACAAGATTAGAGATGATTTGCTGTAGCCGTCTGGTATCTGCTCTGAAGCTGTCTTGTTCTGGCGTAAGGTCAAAAGAGACCGATAATCGTACCTCTTGCTTGTTTGCGATCGCCTGAAAATGCTCAACGGTTTCATTAATGAGCGATCGCAGCGAACACTCGCTGATCTCTAAAAAAGATCGCCCTGACGATATTTTGGCAAAATCCAGAATATCGTTAATGATTTCTAGCAGCTGTTCGCCGCTGTGATTAATCGTATTGAGATAGCTTCTCTGTCGCTCACTCAGCTCACCAAAAGACCATCGCAATAGTGTCGCTGACATGCCAATGATGTAAGTGAGGGGCGTGCGTAGCTCATGGCTCATCGTGGAGAGAAACTCGCCCTTGGTTAAGTTGGCAGATTCGGCCGCTAGCAGCGCGTCGTGCAGGTTTTGTGTCCGTTCTACCACGCAGCTCTCTAAGTTCACCGTTTGCTGCTGTAGCTGCTGATATAGCCCTGCTTGAGTAATCGCAACAGCCAAATGCTCGGCAATATGCTGCAAGAACAGCACCTCTGTCTCTTTCCAGTGACGATAGTCGTCACACTGATGCGCAATTAGCAGTCCCCAAAGCTCATCTTGTACAATCAGCGGTGCAATAATTTTGGACTTGACCTGTGACTGATGTAAAAAATTTAGCAGGCACTGAGTCTGTGCATATTTTTGATCGACGTTGTCAATCGCTACTGGCTGACCCATGATGTAGCGATCGCGAATCGAAAGTGACGGCATAAAGCACTCCGCCTCTGACAAGTTCAGCACAGAAGGTAGTTCTTCTGAAATGCGCGATTCGTAAGTGATATGTCCATTGTGAGTACACCGTCCAACGACTACATTGCCATGCTGGTTGAGGTCTGTTGTCGGGGCATGTGCCGCGTTGTTTTGAGTATTTTCTGAAGCACTTTGCTGCCTAGATCCAAAGGGTTTAGTCGACGACGGTGACGAAAGATCGACCGATTCGAGCTGCTCAAACTGATACACCACAAGCCGATCTGCGGACAGAAACTCTCGAACCTGCGCCACGGTAGTTTCTAAGATGGCTGGTAAGTCCAAGCTGTGCCGAATGCGCGTGATCACCTGGTTTAGCAGCAGGCTTTGCTGTACCTGATTAGCTAGATTTGCTTGAGCGCCGCCTTCTGCTGAAGTCGCTAACTGCTTTGTCCAAGCCAGAACAAAATCTTCGTGTTTTTTTTGCTTTAATGCCTCTGCCTTTGTGGCGTTGGCTTTCAATCCGTCTGCTTTGCGCCTCAAGTCTTGATGCGAATCTTGATGCCTATCAGTTGGCTGCTTCATGGAAGACGGTGTCCGATTATGCGGATATGGATACGCTGGTGTGACAGCATGATGCTGATTGGCTTGCCACATACGCTTTGATTCGCTGGTTAGTTCTTGTTCTTCTTCAAGCGTCTCTTTTAGCTGGTAGATAAAATCCCGTACGATTTGCTCGTCGAAACTTAGCTGCACCTCGTAGGCAACAGGTATTTCTGGGTCAGCTTGCGATTCTGAGAGCAAAGCTTGAGCAAAAACATCTTGAAGCAGCTCAGGCTCTTGAAGTGAGGTCGTTGCCTGACGACTGCCTGCTATGCCCTCTGGTTGAGCAATGGTCTGATGGTTTGCTCGGCTGTTCCTTGGTTCTGTTTTTAAGTGCGTTTTTCTTGAGTGTGTAGGCTGATGATTGGTTGCCTGATGATTGGTTGCCTGATGATTGGCTGCTTGATTGCCAGGCGAATTTGTTAGAAGCGGCCTCGCGATGAGCAGAACAGTCAGCTTGGGCGATCGCATCAAAACAAAGTCAACCGCTCCTGTGTGCTCACCTATGTAATCATCTGTGTGCTCAGAGGATTTCTCAGCTCGTAACTGGGCGGCTGTCTCGACCGATTCAAATAGATGTTCTTGCTGCAGCAAAGTATCCCTGAGACGTTGATAGCCTACAAGGGACACTTTTTGAGTAGCAATAAATCTCTGAGAGGTTGACATCATTAATCGCGACAGAAAAACAGAACAACCGCAAAGGTTGAATAGCAAGGTTGAAATAAGGCAAAGCTGGTGGAGCTAGCTACTAATTACGAAATAATTACGAAAACGCCTGCCTTGATCACGTGGTGACATGCAGCCAAGTCTTGTAGGCTCCCGTAAAAGTGCGTGTCGAGCTAGTAAGCCTATGCTTTGAGTCAGAACAAGCAGTCGCTACTCATGACAGTCGGAATAAGCTAGCTAATGCTGCGGCAGGCTGATATCGATTCGTAGCGGTGTCTTCTGCTTTGAGGAAAGAAAAGGCCTGATAGATCTGAATAAGTTGTTTGATGAGATGTGTTTGCTGAGATACTTTATTTCCTAAAAAACGATTAGCCTAAAAGAGTGATTACGATGAATGTAAATGAGAAATAATGCTTAATTAGGTCGCTGGTAGTAAGACCCTAATTAACTTTTCAAATCCTAGCGTTCGTTTCTCTTTATTCGTCGTTATCCCAATAGTTCTTTTATATTTCCAACTTTCTCTATGCATCGTTTAGCCGCAACACCAGGTGGTTGGGACAGCCGCAGCGAAGGCGTTGTTTTTATCGATCAAACACCTGCTCCAATCGTTTTATTAACGGCTGCTGATACAGATATTTCCGCGTTAAGTCAGGCGCTGTATCGACTTCCTGAGGGGTTTGGCGACATACGCAGTATCAATCTGTTACAGCTACAGCAGCAGCTTACGATTGATACGTATGCAGAAACCGTTCTAAGTCAAGCACGGCTAATTATTTTAAGACTGCTGGGTGGGCGAGCCTACTGGTCTTATGGCTTAGAGGTCGTAAAGGCTACCGTTGCTCAAACAAACGCTGCGCTGGTTGTGATGCCTGGTGACGATAGCCCTGATCTTGATTTGATGGGCCATTCTACGGTGCCGTTTAGTCAGGTCAATCAGCTCTGGCGATATTTTACAGAAGGTGGTGTAGATAATGTTTGTAACGGTTTGATTTTCGCTAGTAACACCCTTCTCAATACGAAATATTCTGTTTTATTGCCTCAAGTAATCCCTAAGCAAGGCGTTTATGCCTATCCTATAAACGAGCATAAAGACGAGTCTAAGCAGGCTTTTTTAAGCTTATCAAAACCCTTTGATGTATTAGATACAGACTATAGAGAACCTGGTGAAAATACAGTTATTGTTACTACAAATAACTCTCTCGAAGAGAGGAATTTACAGCCATCTGAACAAAACGTAAACTTTATTGCTGATTCTTCTCAATGCACTTCAGCTGAAGCTGAGAAGACTGTTGATTCTAAGTCACATTCTGTTGTTGTTCCACACATAAATACACAAGATGAGACTACAGAAAACGCTTCAGACAAGCGCTGCCGTAGCATTCCTGTCCAATTAGAAGCGGGTGCACGTATTGGCGTTCTCTTTTACCGAGCACATTATCTAGCTGGTAACACAAAGGTTATTGATGCGATCGCTCACGCATTAGCCGACCGTCATCTGATACCTGTGCCTATCTACGTTTCTTCTTTAAAGGACATAGACGTTCAGCAGGCGCTGATTCGCTACTGCCAACCTGCTGATGGAGACACTGAACAGCCGATTGAGCTGCTCATCAACACCACCAGCTTTGCCATCACTCGTCTCAATCCGTCGCCGTCAAGTGTAAAGGGCGCAGCGCAAACCCTTTGGCAAACTAACCTCTGGCAAACTATCGGCGTGCCTGTGCTGCAGGTGATTTGTAGCGGCAGCCTACGCGCTCAGTGGCAGGCTCACCCGCAGGGGCTCACGCCTAGAGATATTGCCATGAATGTGGCATTGCCTGAGGTGGACGGACGGATTGTTACGCGAGCTGTTTCCTTTAAAGCAGCTCAAACAGGTGAGGGTGCTAGTCGAGGTTTGCAGGCCGATGTGGTGGTCTATGAGCCTGAGGCAGATCGGATTGATTTTGTAGCTGATTTGGCGGTTCGTTGGATTCGGCTGCGGCGGACGCCTGTGGGCGATCGCAGAATAGCCCTTATTCTGGCTAACTATCCTAATCGAGATGGGCGAATGGCGAATGGCGTCGGCCTCGATACCCCTGCTAGCTGCCTCAACATTCTGCGAGCTTTGAAGCAGGCAGGCTATACCGTTGGGCTGCTACCTGAGACAGGCGATGCGCTGATGGCTCAACTAGCGGCTGGGGTTACGAACGATCCGGAAGGGCACGGACTGCGGCCAGTCAAACAAAGTCTGTCTCTAGAGCGCTATCAGTCTTTCTTTAAGTCTTTGCCGTTGAGTGTGCAGCGGGGTGTTCAAGGTCGGTGGGGCGCTGCGGCAACTGAGTGGCAGCGATGGCATCCTATGGTTGCTGATACTGCGAACGAAGCGGCTTCGCTGCCGATTGCGGGCATTCAGTTTGGCCATGTTTTCGTGGGTATTCAGCCCAGCCGAGGCTATGACATTGACCCTAGCTTGAACTACCACGCGCCAGATTTGGAGCCGACCCACGCCTACCTGGGCTTTTATCATTGGCTGCGATCGCACTTCAACACCCAATCGATGATCCACGTTGGCAAGCATGGCAACCTGGAATGGCTCCCTGGCAAAGGCCTTGCCCTATCGGCAGAGTGCTATCCAGAAGCGGCTTTTGGCGCGATGCCTCACTTTTATCCGTTTATTGTGAACGACCCAGGGGAGGGCGCTCAGGCCAAACGGCGAGCCCAGGCGGTGATTCTTGATCACCTGACGCCGCCAATGACCCGGGCTGAGCTGTATGGTCCCTTACAGCAGCTGGAGAGTCTGGTGGATGAATACTATGAGGCTCAGAATTTGGACCCAACTCGCTTAAAGGTGATTGGTCCCAAAATTGTTGAATTGCTGAAAAATAGCTCGCTTCAGCAAGATCTATCTTTGGCGCTCACGCAAGATTTACCAGACTTGCAGACGTGGCTGCCCCAAATTGACGGCTACCTGTGCGAGCTGAAAGAGGCGCAGATTCGCGATGGGCTGCATATTTACGGGCAGTGCCCTCAAAACGAACAGCTGCGGGATTTGGTGGTAGCGATCGCCCGTCACCCCAACCGTCAGCATGAGGGGCTAAGTCGCGTGATCGCAACTGCCTGGGACTTGGACCTAGACCCGCTTACAGACGACCCAGCCAAGCTCTGGCAAGATCGTGCCGCGCAGACTGAAGGCTGTCGAACTATCGGCGATGTTGTAGAGCGGATTGAGCACTATGCGGCGGATCTAGTTGCTGACATTATTGAGGGTGACGGCAGCCTGCCGACCGTGTTGGACAGGGATTTGACCGATGTGCTCTCCTGGATTGCTCAAACGCTACTGCCCAATCTGTATCGGACAACTGACGAAATTGCTTATCTTTTACACGGGTTAAATGGGGGCTACGTTCCTAGTGGTCCCTCGGGTGCGCCCACCCGAAATCGCCCTGAAGTATTGCCGACAGGCCGCAACTTTTACTCGGTGGATATTCGCGCGATTCCGACAGAAAGTGCCTGGGACGTGGGGCGCAAGGCGGCTGAAATTGTGATTGAAAACTACACGCAGGCAGAAGGTGAGTATCCGCGATCGCTGGGCCTGTCGATGTGGGGCACGTCGGCAATGCGCACGGGCGGTGATGATATCGCACAGGCGCTGGCGCTTTTGGGTGTGCGGCCTGTGTGGGATGGGCCGAGTCGGCGGGTGGTGGATTTTGAAATTTTGCCGCTGTCTGTTTTGGGGCGTCCTCGGGTGGATGTAACGCTGCGGGTTTCAGGCTTTTTTCGCGATGCGTTTCCCAATTTGATTTCGCTGTTCGATCAGGCGGTGGTTGCGGTCTCAGGATTAGATGAACCCGCCGAGCAAAATCCGCTGGCGGCGCAGGTGAAAAAAGACGCTGCGCACTGGCAAGAACAAGGGCTGAGCGACGAGCAAAGTATGCAGCGATCGCACTACCGAATTTTTGGCTCTAAGCCTGGTGCCTATGGCGCTGGGCTTCAGGGCCTAATCGAAGCGCAAAACTGGGAGAGTGACGCGGACTTGGCGCGGGCCTATATCAACTGGAGTAGCTATGCCTATACCAGTGGCCAGAGCGGTCAGGCGGAGGGACACAGTGCACCGGAAGCCTTTGGTCAGCGCTTAGCGCAGATGCAGATTGTGCTGCAAAACCAGGATAATCGTGAGCATGATTTGCTCGATTCTGACGATTACTATCAGTTTCAAGGGGGGCTAACGGCGGCGGTGAAGGCACAGCGAGGGGAAGCGCCGGTGACTTACTTTGGGGATAATGCGGTGCCAGAAAGGCCGAGGGTGCGATCGCTCGCTTCAGAAATTGCCCGAGTGTACCGCTCTCGCGTGGTCAACCCCAAATGGATAAAAGGGGTGATGCGTCACGGCTACAAGGGCGCGTTTGAAATGGCGGCTACGGTGGACTATTTGTTTGCCTATGATGCGACCACCCACTGCGTGGAAGACCATATGTATACCGGCGTGGCCGAGGCCTATGTGTTTGACCCAGCCGTGCGCGCGTTTGTAGAAAAGTCGAATCCTTGGGCGCTGCGGGATATGGCGGAGCGGCTGCTAGAGGCTAAGCAGCGAGGGCTATGGGAAGGGGCGAGTGAGGAGATGGTGGATGGGCTGCGGGCGATCGCACATGAAGCCGAAGGCAAAATTGAAGCGGGTTTATCGACAAATTTGCCGTCAATATAAAGTGAGCTGCATCGCTAAAGTAGTAAGAGAGCCGGAGATGGAAGCAATATGGATATGACCGAGCGCACCATACCTATCGAAATCAACGGTAAGGCTATCACTCAACTTTGTCAGCAGCATCACATTCGTAAGCTGTCTTTGTTTGGTTCTATCCTGCGGGATGATTTTCGTGCCGACAGTGACGTTGATATTTTGGTGGAATTTGAGCCGGGCTGTACGCCAGGATTTGAGTTTATTGATGTTCAAGACCAGCTGTCTGAAATAGTAGGGCGCAGCGTTGATCTCAATACTCCCAAATCCTTGAGTCGTTATTTTCGCGACCAGGTTATGGCTGATGCCAAAGTGATCTATGCCAAACCGTAAAGATGTTGGGCCGTAAAGATCAAAGAAGATATCTTTTAGCGGTATGGTGAGGCTGCTCATGAGCGTTCCGTTTTGTCCTTACTTTTGTAGCTGCGATGGCTTCTCGGTTAGAAGAATTTAAAGAAGCGTACGTCAATTTGGATTTGCTGCCGTTGCAGGGTCAAAAGGAGCTGGAGAAGTTTCGGGTGACCTACGGTGAGGATGTGCTGGCGGAGCTGGAGCAGCTGATTGAGGATGATGATAGCCGCGATCGCAAGACGATATTTGCAGGACATCGGGGCTGTGGAAAGTCAACGCTGCTGTCGGAGTTTGGTCGGCGGTGTGAGGAAGGCGACTATTTTGTGGTGCTGTTTTCGATTGCGAATACGATTGAGATGTCGGATGTGAATCACATCAACATTTTGTTTGCGATCGCAGTTAACCTGATGGCGAAAGCAGAGCAGGAAGACGTCGAAATTAAGCCTGCGCTGCGTCAGTCTTTTCTCGATTAGTTTGCGACCAAAACGCAAACGGTGGCTACTGGCGTAGAGGTGAAGGGGGAAGCGGGTTTTAATCTGTTTTCTATTATTCAAAACAAGCTGAAGGCGGAGGCGTCTGTTCGCAATGAGCTGAAGCGTGAGTTTGAGCGCAATGTGTCTGAGCTGGTGGCGAAGATTAATTTGATTGCTGCCGCGGTTGAAAGCGCGACCAGCAAGCAGGTGCTGGTGATTATTGATGACCTCGATAAGCTGGATTTAGCGACGGTACAGGAAGTGTACGGACACATTAAGGCTTTGTTTTCGCCGGGGTTTCGGATCATTTACACGACACCGATTGCGTCGCTACGAGATGGACCACTACGAGCCAACATGATCAGTGAAACTGACGATCAAATCGTACAGATGCAGGTAGCGAAGATTTTTAAAAAAGTAAACTCGCGAGCAGAAGTGATGGAACCGATCGTAGAGAATCGGCAGAAGCTTTGCGAGGTACTAAACAAACGTATTGGGCCGCAGCTGATGGAGCCGGAAATTGCTGAGACGATTGTGCTGAAGAGTGGCGGCGTACTGCGAGAGCTGATTCGGCTGGCGAATAAGTGCTGCCGAATTTGTTTGCGGCAGGTGAGGCGATCGCAGAATGCGGATGAGATTGTGATTAATCAGGCGGTGTTTGATCGGGCGGTGCAGGATATGCGGCTAGATTTTGAAGCGCCGCTGGGTAAGGCTGACTACGAAATTTTGCAGGCGACGTATGCCAGCTTTAAGCCGGAAGATCCGAAGGCGCAGGCGTTTTTAGATTTGCTGCACGGGCTGCATATTTTGGAGTATCGCAATGGTCAGATTTGGTACGACCTGCATCCGGTGGTGACCGATTTGCTGGTGCTGAAGGAGATGATCGATGGCTGAGACCGGCCTGCTGCCAGCCAATCAGGATGCGCTGGATGATTTGCTAGTGGCGATAGAGGCTAGCGGACGGCGGCTGGGGATTTTTATTGCGGTGTGTGATGACCCACAGCTTAAGGAAGACATTATTGACCGATATGCGCGGGAACTGGCTCCTGAGTTTCGGCACTACCGGCTGACGCTGGATGCTGATGAGCCGAGTATTAAGGCGCTGCTGACTGAGCAGACAAATGCAGATGCCTATTTGCAGCAGGGTGGGCAGGCGGTGGTAAGCATTTTGGGAGCTGAGCGGCTGCGGACGCTGCGGTTGGAGGCAGCGTATTCTCAGCAGGAGAGGTTTTTTGGCTATTTGCAGTGGACACGAGAGGGGTTGCAAGATTTTCCCTTTGCGATTGTGCTGTGGGTGACTTATCAGCTGCAAGAGCAGCTGAGTCGGAAAGCGCCGGACTTTTGGAGCTGGCGGCGAGATGTGGTGCGCTTTGTGTCGCCGAAGCGGCAGGCGATTCCAACGGATAGGCTGTCTACTTTGCGAGGGCATGAGCTGTTTTCCTCGACGCTAGGAGAGGTTGGCAATACGTTGCCACTGGCTGACTTGGAAGCGCTGATAGAGGAGACTGCGAAAACATCACCGCATAGTAATCTGTTAACCAGCTTGCACTTGCAGGCGGGTGAGGCATACGTAGGGCGCGTAGAGAACGGTGCCGCGCAGGACTATCGACGGGAGCTTGAGAAAGCAAAAACTCATTTGCAGGTAGCTAATCAGGCTCTGAAGGTTTCAGCTGATCTAGAAGATTGTGCAAATGGCTTGGATAGATTGGCGCGAGTATATGAATTGCAAGGTCGCTACAGCGAAGCGGAACCGTTGTATGTAGAAGCGCTGGAAATCTACAGAACGGAGCTAGGCGAGCGCCATCCTTCTACGGCTAGTAGCCTGAATAACTTGGCGTTACTGTATCGTTCTCAGGGCCGCTATAGCGAAGCGGAACCGTTGTATGTAGAAGCGCTGGAAATCTACAGAACGGAGCTAGGCGAGCGCCATCCTTCTACGGCTAGTAGCCTGAATAACTTGGCGTTACTGTATCGTTCTCAGGGCCGCTATAGCGAAGCGGAACCGTTGTATGTAGAAGCGTTGGAAATCCGCAAAACAGAGCTAGGCGAACACCATCCTTCTACGGCGGCTAGCCTGCTAAATCTTGCCGCGCTCTATCACAGTACTCAGCGGAATCATCACGCGCTAGATGCCATCCAGCAAGCAATAGACATCTATACTTCTGCATTAGGCACAGAGCATCACGATACCCAAAATGCGCTCAGCTGGCGTAAGTCTATTCAAGACGCGCTTAATGGCTAACTGATTCAAAGACCAACCAAACTGAAAGGTGCGCAAGCGGTCAGTCTTTTTTCTACTTGACGTGTATCAAAAATCACCCTATCGTCAAATTTAGGCTGTGATACGGATCGCAGCATTCCTCAGAACTCAATTAACCAAAGCGCGACCGATAGGTGTTAGAGCACCTACCGAATCGCTAACTCCCAAACTGAACCAGGCAGTCTGGAAGCTAAAGGTACGATACCTTAGCCACCCCGATTTGCACTACATTTTGTGGAGTGGCCGAGGTTTTTTTGAGTTCTGGTTTCCTGACCCACTCTCAAAAAGGATAACCAGATCTCATGACGATATCTTTGGCAACGGACGCTGCGGCGTCCACAGCTTCCCCTGCGCAAACGCCCGCCCAGTCGGCTACTCAGCTAGCCAGCCAGTCCGCCAACCGAGCAGCCTCAACTGCTAACGGCGCTGGGTTCATTCCACCTGCCGCCAACCACCATCACCCCGAACAAATTCGTCACCTGCTGTTTGGCACCACCCGCACCCTACAAACCACCATCCGGCTATTACACAAGCTAGGCTACGCCGAACCCAATGACTGGAGCCGCCCCATCGCCACCGGCAGGCCCGGCGAAATGATGGCGATTTTGACTAAACGCGTGAAATCAGAGTAGAGGCGCATTTCAGAACTGCTGTGGACAAAGCGCTCATGGCAGTTCAATGAATTTCACAGCAGGGAATGCCACAGCGAGACGGTAGCGCTGTCTCGCTGCCCGCTGGTCTCGTCGCTCCGTCGCTCTTACCCGCAATTCCTCAACAGCCCTCGCAGATAGCCGCTGTATATTTGTTTATTCCGAGGGAATGCCTTCAGAAGGCAGGGCTTCTAAAGGGTCTGAGCCTTCTAAAGGCTCTGTGCTCACTGCTCCTGCTGTCACTATCGGATCCACGCGCACCCAAAGCGCCAAATCTATCGCCTCGGGCGTTGTGGCTAAATTCAGGACTCTTGCAGTTAGTCCCCGCTCATCGAACCGCTGTAGGCTCAACCGATTAGTAAAGTCCCCCAAAACGGTGGTGATAAGCCGCTCGGGGGCGGGCTGACCGTTCACAATCAGGGTAGGCTGATTTTGCACAAAGCGATCGCCGTCCACAATTTCCAGCCCAGCTTCTGCTTCCAAAAACAGGCCGCCTTCTTCCACCAAATCTTCTAGCTCAACCGTCAGCTTGACTCGGTTATCTGCCAAAAAATCTACGGTCGGATTGACGATGCGGTAGCGGTTGCGCTCTCTGGCCTGGGCCTGATTCAGCCCACCGATTGTAAGCTGCGATAGCCTTTCTTGCACAAACGGAGAGGCCAAAAACGTATTGATGTCCGCTTCGGTCATTACCAGATGCGCCGCGCCCTGAAAGGCTTCATCGAGCACCACCTCGCCCCGGCGCAAGTTGCTAAACGCCAGGTCGATAGGGTCGGTTTCTAGCTCGGCGACAGCGAGCCGCAGCCCCGGAAAAGGGACGATGCCGCGCCCGGCGATGCGCACTTTGCTCACCTTTCCTTGCAGCAGCTGATAAGAGGGGCCATTATCAATGCGCACGTCTAAACTTTCTGCGTCTGCGAGGCGATCGCGAATCGCATTTTCAGCGACTTGATCCACCACAATGCCCACAGGCGAAATCAGCAGCAGCAGCCCCGAGAGCAAAACGGTAATCAGTTCCATGGCGACGATTTTGTTCCTTCTATAGCTAAAGCGCTGACTGAATTTAAGCTACTGAGGGTCTAATCGTCTAGTGCCGCGCTCACCCAGCCTTTGACTGTGCTCACCACCTCTTCTATTGCCATATCTTCGGCTGCGCCGTCGGCTCTTTTAACCACTTCTACCTTGCCGTCTTTGAGCGATCGCCCCGTCACAATTCGGAAAGGAATACCCACCAGCTCAGCGTCTTTAAACTTCACGCCTGCGCGCTCTTTGCGATCGTCTAGTAGCGTTTCTACTCCAGCCGCATTCAGCTCGCTGTATAGCTTTTCGGCAGCGGCCATTTGGTCAGCGTCGCCAATATTCGGGACCACCACAATGGCGTGATAGGGTGCGATCGCAACTGGCCAGATAATGCCATTTTTATCGTAAGACTGCTCTACTGCCGCCTGCGCCAATCGCGAAACGCCCACACCATAGCAGCCCATTTCCATCGGCACCTCCTTGCCGTTTTCGCTGGTGTAGGTTGCCCCTAGCGCGGCGGAGTACTTATTGCCCAGCTGAAAAATATGGCCAATTTCAATGCCGCGAGCGGTTTGGATAATTTGGCTGGGGTCATGAACAGCGCGATCGCCCATCATTGCCGTTCGTACGTCCACTTGCAGCTTTGGTAGCTCGAACTCCTTCCCCCAGTTCGCACCCACTACATGGAAGCCCTTTTCATTCGAGCCAGTTGCAAAGTTCTTCAGCGGCACGGCTGTTTCATCCACCATGCGCAAGAACTTAGGCTCCAGGTTTTCCACCTCGCCAATGTAATCATCCGACAAATCCGGTGCGATATATCCTAGCGGTAGAGGTTTGGTTGCCCACACGCCCTGCACAACTTCATCGGGCACAGTTAGGGCAATTACTGTAGAAGCGCCGTAGTCACCCGCTAAATTTGTCAGTATGTTTTGCAGCTTCGTCTCATTCACATCCTGGTCGGCGCGAATACTCACAATCACCAGCACTCGGTGCCCGTTGTCGTACGTCACCTGATACAGCACGTCTTTGACAATCTGCGTCGGCGAACAGTCCAAAAAGTTTACTACCTTGGCGATGGTCGCTGTATCAGGCGTCTCTCGCTTTTCGTACGTATCAAAGGGCGAAGGCACTGCGTCTGCTGGCAGCGAAATGGCCTTTTCTACGTTGGCTGCGTACTTGCCGTCTTCGGTATAGAGCACTTCATCTTCACCTGCCTCGGCCAGCACCATAAACTCAGTCGAGCCGGAGCCACCAATGGCCCCCGAGTCTGCATCCACTGCGCGAAACGCTAGCCCGGTGCGCCGCAAAATATTGCTATAAGCCTGATACATGTCATCATAGGTCTGCTTCAAGCTGTCGCTATCCGCGTGGAAAGAATAGCCGTCTTTCATAATGAACTCACGTCCACGCATCAGGCCAAAGCGAGGGCGGATTTCATCGCGAAACTTAGTTTGAATTTGGTACAGATGTAGTGGTAGTTGTTTGTAAGAGCGAATGGTGTCGCGAGCCACTGTAGTGATGACTTCTTCGTGGGTAGGCCCTAAGGCGAGTTCTTGCTTACGGCGATCGCCCAGGGTAAACATAATCCCTTCCGCCTTGGTGTAGGTATCCCAGCGTCCTGACTCTTGCCACAGCGAAGCAGGCTGTAACTGTGGCAGTAAGCACTCCTGCGCCCCTGTCGCATTCATTTCTTCGCGCACGATGGCGGATATTTTATCGAGTACTCGCAGCAGCAATGGCAAATAGGCATACAGCCCGCTGGAAATACGCCGCATATAGCCTGCTCGCAGCAAAAGCTTGTGGCTAGGAATTTCTGCCTCTGCTGGATCTTCGCGCAGCGTGACAAAAAGCATCTGAGACAGTCGCATAGCCGGAGCTTTCCTTGAAATGAGTACCAAAGACAAGAAGCTAGCTAAACGACTGAAGCTGTGGCAGCGGTGCCGCGTTCTTCTGTGTTCGCTAACTTCCCATAAGTCTAGAGCATCAAGTCACGAGAAGTTCGATCACAACGTTTCTGTGAATTTAAAGTCACTTTAAATTCTGATGATTTCTGATGAATAGGGGTGACGACTAAAGGGTCGATTACTGGAAACAGGTGCAAAGGGAACTTGCAATGTCCTGTTATCCAATCGCGAAATTGCAGTTATGGGAAGGGGCGTCTCCCTTATCTGAGAAGGTAGCTGACTGTAATTCGCCCTATTCCCAGCTGTAAAAGCAGTTGCTAATCATCAGTGGCACGACCTATCTATCCTGCACTTAATGAAGTCCTAGATAAAAACAGCCGCGGTCATATCAATTTAGTCAGAGCGCACGAGACAAAGCGAGAACCCGAAATATTCCGTTAAGTTTGTATCGAATTGTTAAGGATTTTCAGATTTATCTCTCCACTCTGATGCTGGAACATGTGGATTTAATCTGCTCAGCTGCTCTGTCTGCTTCGTTTTCTGAGGGGCTGTTGATGATAGTGACAGGCTGCGGCTATTGATTGGATGCAAATAGGCCAGTCTTGTTTTTATGACCATCTATACATTTATATATCTATAGGAACTTGCAATTAAACCCATCCAAATAGCGATCGCGCTACTCAAAAACGACACCCTAGCTAGCCCTGGGTGGATGCGAGTGGCTAAGAGCAGACTTCGAAACCAGTGGCAAGGTGTATCTCCTTGCGAAAGTTCTGCTGAGTAAACGGCTTTAGTGATTGGACAGTTAGATTTAGCTGCTGGTAGGTGCCGTTGCCGGTAGTTGCGAGCATTTCACTGTTGCCTTCATGTGGTAGCCCGACCAAAGGCTGTCGTCTGAGCGCATTCATTTTTCAGAAAATAATTACTGGTCACCTATTAGTAAGGACATCTAGCTGACAGCCTTGCCGATCTCGCAATCGTGCAATTGGTGCCTGGTCTTAACTTTTTAGATGACTCAACGCTTGCAGCTTAGTCATTTGACCAGTTATTGCACCAGTCATTGGACCAGTTCTTGAGCCAGCAGTGCTCTTTTGCTAGATCTTTCCATTCAATTTTTGCGATCGCTTTTTTCGCTCGACCTTTTCAAAACCAAATTTTATAAATTGCTACAGTGAGTAAGCCAAGTTACACGATCCTAATTGCTGAAGACGACTTTCGCACTCGAACCGCTCTTGCCAATAGTCTTAAAAGCGTCGGCTATCAGGTAATTGCCGTTGCCGACGGGCAAGAAGCCGTAGATAGTTTTCGGGCAGCTGCTGAGGACATTGACCTGGTTGTTTTAGATGTCTTAATGCCTAAGTTGGATGGATTACAGGTGTGTCAGGCGCTGCGAGCGGTTTCAGATGTGCCGATTATTCTGGCGACGGTGCTTGGCAGCTCTTCGGATCGAGTGACAGGACTAGAGATGGGTGCCAATGACTATATTGTGAAGCCGTTCTCAACCAAGGAGTTGATTGCTCGGATCCGTTCTATTCTCAGGCGGGTACCTAAGCGAGCTAGTAAGTACACGCTGACCTCACAGGTCTCTCATCGTTCAGTCTTAGAAGTTGGCCGGTTAACCCTCGATCTCAATGCCCGCCGAGCTTATATTGGCAGCCATCACTTGCGCTTGACTGAGATAGAGTTTCGCTTGCTTTCACTGCTGGCCAGTAAGCCAGGACATATTTTTTCTAGAGGTGATATTTTGCAGTCTTTGTGGGGCTATGACGCGAGCAGCGCGTCAGATACCAAAACTGTAGATGTTCACATCTCTCGGCTACGAATAAAGCTCAACGATACGGCCCGTGACCCCAAGTTTATTGTGACGATTCGGGGGCGAGGATACATGTTTTTGATTCAGCGTTAGTATCGGCGTTCACTGTTCGGTCGCGATCGCACCAATAGTTGCGTTAGTCGCGGTGATATAGTCTGCGGTTTTAAGTAAAACCATTTGCCCACGGATGCCAGCAGAAACGGCGATTTGTTTGTAGAGGTCGGCCCATTCGTCTAGGAAGACGGGATAGGGTTTTTTGCAGGCGATCGCAGTGACGCCGCCACGAATATATCCTGTCAAAGGCTGTACCTGCTTGAGTGGAACAGTCTCTACCTTGCGGTTGCCGCTAAGTTTTGCCAGGCTTTTTAGAGTTAGGTGAAAACTAGCGGGCAGCACAGCTAGGGCAATTCCCTGCTTATCACCTTTTACAACCAGCGTTTTGAAAACTTGATCGGCAGGTAAGCCCAGTTTTTCGGCAGTGGCCGTTGCGACCAAATTGTCTGGATCAACTGTGTAGCTCAGAAGCTTGTAGTCAATCCCCAGCGTGTCCAAAATGCGGACGGCGTTGGTTTTCATAGCATTATTGCAGACAGTCTACTCAGCCTTCGATTGTGCCTTCGATGAAGCTTAGGCAAAAGCGATCGCGACCCTCGTACTTGGCCTGATAAAGGCCCTGATCGGCTGCGGCTATCAGCATATCAGGACGCGCATCCTTAGTTGAGGTAATCAGCGATAAGCCTAAGCTAAGCGTAACGTAATCACTGACTTCTGATTGACTGTGCAATATGCCAAGCTGCTTCACTGCTGTTTGGATATCTATAGCGACTTTTTTGAGGCCTGCTAAATTTGTATTTGGCAAGATAATGGCAAATTCTTCGCCGCCATAGCGAGCCACTCTATCTGTATTCCGTTTAACCGCTTTTTCGAGGGCCTTGGCGACTTTTTTGAGGCAGACGTCGCCTGCCTGATGTCCGTAGGTGTCATTGAAACTTTTGAAGTAGTCGATGTCGCACAAAATCAGTGACAGTGCTGACCCACCATTTTTGACATTCTCCCACTCTTTTTCCAGGTGCTCATCAAATGAGCGGCGGTTAGCGACCTGAGTCAGTCCGTCCATGCGGGCGAGCCGTTCGAGTTCTTCGTTGAATTCTTTTAGGGCAACTTCAGCGTGCTTTCGTTTGGTGATATCCGTTGCAGTACCAAAAATTTGAGTCGGCTGACCATTTACATCTCGCTGAAAAACCGTTTCTCGACACAGCAGCCAGCGCCAGTTGCCTCGGCGATGACGGAACCGGTACTCATTCTCGACGACTTCTCCGTCGTTGATGTAAGAGAGCTTACGACGTTCCGCCGCCATGAGCGCTTTGTCATCTGCGTGGACAAGCTGCTCCAGGTAATGCGGTCCTAGCTTTTGCAGGTCGCCAGGCGTGTAGCCTAAAACATTTTGTATCCATCGATTGATGTAAAAGTTGCTGCCATCGGCGAAGCTATCTACATAGAGTATATTTGTACTGGCGTCAATGATGCCTTGAATAAATCGTTGGCTCTCTTGCCAGGCTTGTTCAGCTTGCTCTCGTTCAATGGTTTCTCGTTTGAGCTGGCGACGATGGTGGCTAAGCGTATGGGTCAGTGAGCGCTGCTGCTGTGAGTCGAAAGTGGTAGCACTCAGCAGGGCAATAGAAACTGCGCTGGCCTGCTCTAGCGCACTCCACTGATAGGCTGACTTACGCTCACACCAAAGGAATCCTACTAGCTGGGCTCGAACCCTAATAGGTACTTCTAGAAAAGCACCCGCTAGAAGCAGATTGGCCTGTATCAAGCACCGAATGACCGTCTGCATCTGGCTGGTGTCTTCTATGAGCAGGCAGTCGCGATCGCTCAGCGTTTCGATGTATGGCGTGTGCTCTGCGATCGCAATTTTTAGGTCGCTACTGTGGGCTTGTGCTGTCGCATCGTAGCGATTGGAGAGTTTGAAGCAGTCGTCGGTGTCATAAAACCACAGACTCGCTCGATCGGCGCCTATAATTTCAACGGCGGCTTTCGTGATAACGGCAGTTGCTACGGTCAGTTCGCTGTTGTAAAGAGCGGCGTTTTGACAGAGCTGCTGTAGCTGCTGCTGTTTTGATGCGGATAGCGAAGCGGACAGGGGCTCGGATGCCGGGGACGATAAGATATCTGGCTGAGAAATGCTTTTTGACGGTGTGAGTGCGGTCGTTTGTGCGGTTGGGCTACTGGCGGTACAGTCGGCGGCTGGCTGAACTGGCAAAGCCGTTGGTCCAAGCGGTGTCGACTGATGAGAGCCGGCACGTCCAGACGAGTGAGGCCCCTGTGACGGCGCAGATTGCTCTGAGAGAATTGACATTCTTTTTACTTAGGCTTCCTGCACTTTGCTTATGCCACAACCAAATAGCTACAACTGGTGTTTTGTAAAGCGAAGTGCTTGGCAAACAGCTGAATGCAGATGGCTGTTTGCCAGGTAAGCATCCATCCCCAGTGCGCGTTTTCATACCTTTAGGATGCCCGTCGTTTGGCCTAAACGTTCAACTCTATATGCCACGGAAAAACAAAGGTGCTTCCTGACTTTTCTCGTTAGATTGATGGCCGCTCTGTCGTGGTTTTTATCGTGGTTTTTGTTGTGGTTTTTGTCGTGGTCTTTAAAGCGTGATTTTAGACAATGAGATTGTCTTAACAGATTTCGCTTGGACGACGGATGCAACAGGTGATTATCTATAAACTTTTAGAGCCATACTAGATTGCTTGTGTGACTGGAATTTCTATTGTGAAAATTGGGCAACCGTCTGCTGTTTGTGTGTATTCAAGCGTTCCTTTGTGCAAATCAACGATGGTTTGATAGCTAATAGCTAATCCCATACCGGTCCCTTTACCCACCGCTTTTGTAGTGAAAAAAGGGTCGAACATTCGCGAACTAATGTCACTGGGAATTGGCGGGCCGCTGTTAGTAATTTGAATAACAATGTGACGTTCTGAAGCGCTTGAATCAGCGGTGCTATCAATGTGCTTTTGAAACGTTTGCAGCACAATTTGGTGAGCTGAGGTGTTCTGAGACTGAGGATTCGATTTACTAGCTTCGTCAATGGCGTCTACCGCGTTGACCATAATGCTCATAAAGACTTGATTGAGCTGACTGGCGTAGCAGTAGACGGTTGGGATACGCTCGTAGGCTTTCACAATTTTGATTTCACCTCTCGATGCATTCGCTTTGAGTCGACTGCTGAGAATCATTAGGGTATTTTCTAGGCCCTCATGGATATCGATCTGCTTTAGCTCTGATTCATCTAGCCTGGAAAAATTGCGCAGTGAGAGTACGATTTTGCGGATGCGCTTCGTGCCTAGATGTATGGAATCGATCAGCTTGGGTAAATCGTTGATGACATAGTCTAGGTCCAAGTCGCTGGTGAGGGTTTGAATCGCTGAGTTGGGTGTGGGGTAGTGTGCCTGATACAGCCGAATGAGCTTCAGCATATCTTGGGTGTAGTCTTTGATGTGTGCGAGGTTACCGTAGATAAAGTTGACTGGATTATTAATTTCGTGAGCGATGCCTGCAACTAGCTGACCCAGTGAAGACATTTTTTCGCTCTGAACGAGCTTGACCTGGGTGTGCTTAAGTTTTGTAAGGGTCGCTTTTAGCTGCTTGGTTTGCGATCGCAGTTTAGTTTCTGAGGTTTGCAGCTTGGCTTCGGCTTGCTTGCGGGCGGTAATATCGATAATGACCCCTGACCAAAGGATGCTGCCAGTCGTAGGCATAGGCTGCGGTTTAGATGCCATTTGCACCCACTTTGCTTTTCCGCTAGGCGTGGTTAGACGATGCTCAGAATTCCAGGCTGACAGTTTTTCTGCGGACGCGCGCATCGACAGTTCTAGGCCAAGCCTGTCTTTAGGATCGATGAGCTCGTATAAAGCGGCCGGCGTATTTTGGATAGTTTCGGCGCTTAGCTCGTAGATTTCTTCGCAGGCGTGATTAATATACGGCACGCTGTAGCGGCCATCGCTGTGTAGGCAAAACTGGTACAAGACACCGGGCATATGGGTGACCAAGCTTTGCAGCCGGCTTTCACTTTCGTGTAAGGCGGCGGAGGTTTTAGCTCGCTCACTGATGGCAGATTGCAGTCTTGCGGTTGTATGTTTCAGCACCCTGGTACGCGCTTGCAGCTGCGATCGCAATTCTTCGTTCGAAAGTGCCGTCCGCTGAGTGACATCAACGACAGTCGATAGGGTGCCAAAGCGCTTTCCTTTAACGGTAAAAGGTGTATTGAACCAGCGGCAGATCTTTTGGCCGCCGGGTCCGGTATGCGCTCGAAGAATACCGGCTGGGTCGCAGCTTTGCCAATCGTCTGAACCTAAATTGACTATCTGGCGCTGGGCCATGAGCTCGTCAATTTTTTCGCCAATAGATTCTTCTTCAACGCAGCCAAATAGCTTGGCCGCCGCTGCATTCCAACCCAAAATGATCAAATCGCTGGTCCACTCGATCATCGCTAGCGGCGAGTTTTGAACAATGAGATCTAGCTTTTTAGCTGATTTAAGTTCAGAGTTAGGCACAGGTATTGCAGCGACAGATCACCAAGCCAGCGAGCACGGCCCTTAGGTCCACCCCTCAGGTTATGCTTACTCGCTTATGTGCCCATAGGGTGCCTTGAGCTAGGAAAAACTATCGTTTTGGCTAATACCGGTCTGGAAGCCTGTATCTGGCTACGACGCTTTAATCGAAGATATTGCCAAAGAAGTCAATAGTTTCTTGCAGCGCGGTGATAAATGTATCGATTTCGGCAGGGGTGTTGTAAAAGTACAGGCTAGCTCTGGCGGTAGAGTCAACGCCCAGGATTTTATGCAGTGGCTGGGTGCAGTGATGCCCAGAGCGAATCGCCACACCAGATTGGTCAAGAAAGGTTGATAGATCCTGCGCATGGACGCCTTCTACGGTGAAAGTTGCGATCGCCGCTCTCCCGGACCCATCAGCTTCAGGCTTAGGACCGTAAAGGGTAACCTGCTCGACTTTGCTCATCTGCTCGTATAGGTAGGCGGTCAGCACGTGCTCGTAGTCAGAAATGCGCTGCATCCCTATGCCGTTGAGGTAGTCAACCGCCGCGCCCAGTACAACGGCTTCTGCGATCGCTGGGGTTCCGGCTTCAAACTTATGAGGCAGCTCTGCGTAGGTTGAGGTGGTAAGTGAAACGTCTTGAATCATTTCGCCACCGCCTAAAAAAGGCGGCATAGATTTCAGCACGTCGAGCTTGCCGTATAAAAAGCCTGCACCTGTCGGTCCGCACATTTTGTGGCCGCTGGCGACCAGCCAGTCGCATCCGAGTGCCTGCACATCAACTGGCATATGTGGCACGCTCTGGCAGGCATCAATGAGTACACGGGCGCCATATTTACGTGCCGTTGCGACGATTTCATCAACTGGATTGATACAGCCAAGCGTATTGGAGACGTGATTGACCGCAATCAGCTTAGTTTTATTGGTTACCAGGCTATGAAAAGCCTCTGTATCAAATTCTTGAGTGTCTGTCAGCGGCACATGCTTCAGCACAGCGCCTGTCCTGTGAGCAATTAGCTGCCAGGGCACAAGGTTGCTATGGTGCTCCATTACGGAGAGGACAACCTCGTCGCCTTTTTCTAGATTGCTAAGGCCCCAGGCGTAGGCCACTAGGTTAATGGCTTCGCTGGCGTTACGGGTAAAGACAATTTCATCGCGAGAGGCGGCGTTGACAAAGGCTGCAACCTTATCACGAGCGCCTTCGTACGCTTCAGTCGCTCGGCCGCTGAGGGTATGAACGCCCCGGTGCACATTGGCATTATCTGCCTGATAGTAGTGCAGCATAGCGTCTAGAACGGCCTGGGGCTTTTGCGAAGTGGCGGCGTTATCTAGATAGATCAGCGGTTTGCCGTTGACCTGCTGAGCCAGAATCGGAAAATCAGCACGGACTTCATTGGCGAGCAGCGGTTGGGTGACGATGGTAGCGGTCATAGCGGCATGCAGAGGAAAGATATGAAGGGGAAGTCGTGAGGAAGGATTTTGTTAAGAGGCGGCTTGAGCTGGCGTGAACTGATGAGCAATGGATCAGGTTATTGGGCCCACTCGGTGAGGCGATCGCTCAAGCTCTGACGAAGAGATTCAATAGAGATTTTTTCTACGATTTCCATCGCAAAGCCATAGAGCAAAAGGCGTTGTGCTTGCTCAGCAGAAATGCCACGACTTTGAAGATAAAAGACTTCATCGGGCTGTAGCTGACTGACGGTGGCACCGTGAGCGCATTTGACGTTGTCGGCCACAATATCTAGCTCGGGTTTGGTGTCAATTCGCGCTTTGTTAGAAAGCATCAGGTTGCGGTTGAGCTGAGCGGCGTCAGTGAGCTGCGCGGTCTGTGCGACAAAGACTTTGCCGTTGAAGACTGCATGGGCCTTATCATCAACAATATTTTTTTGGATTTGGGTGGCACTGCTGTGCGGATGAATCAGGGTCAGCAGGCTGTGGGTGTCTGCGAGCTGGCGATCGCCTAATGCGCTTAGCCCATACATGTGGGTATCGGTCTGTGGCCCCGACTGATAAACCTCTAGATGGTGGCGTGAGAGTTTTGCGCCAAGATCGATAGCGGTGCACTGATAGCGGCTGTTAGCCGCTTGGTCAACAGCTGTCTTCGCAATGTGAAAGGTCTCAGCGCTTTCGTCTTGAAGACGAACGTGATTGACCTGCGCGCCTTCTGCTAGCCAGATTTCGGTGACGCTAGTATTGCAGCGAGTTGCTTCGCCTGTGCCAGAGAAAGATTCAACAAGCGTAAGCTTCGCGTGCCTTTCAGCGATGACAAGGGTGCGCAGATGCGCGATCGCCTCTCCTTCAGATTCTCTAACCACACACACGGGCTCTTCAATCACCTGATCGGCCGCAAGCCATACCACCATCACATCTGTGAAGCCAGCTGTGTTGAGCGCGGTAAAGACTTCCTCAGCCCCCTGCAACTGGGCTAATCGACTAGAAACAATGGCCTCTAGCTTTTGTGTGTAGTCAGGCGACTGTAGAAGCTCAGAAAGCGGTGCTACGACTACGCCAGCCTGCTTGAGAGTCTTGGAGTCAGACGAGCGATAGTGGCCGTTAAGGCTGGCTAGCTGATAATCGCTTTGAACAGCAGAGAAGGCTAGCTGGTGAGCGTCTGTACCCTTAGCAGCTCTTTGAAAGGGCAGACTCAGCATGTCCGAGAGGTCGGTGAACCGCCACTCTTCGTCGCGGCCAGAGGGAAAGGTGTGATCGCTCACAGTTGCGATCGCCTGATCTCGAAGCGCTTTCAACGGCAGCGTCGATTCATCAGCTGCGGCTGACGCCTGCGTCAATAAATGCTTTAGATACGTTGCCCGATTGACTGCGCTGGCAGAAACGTTAGTTGTGCTGATTGATTTTGTCATGACTTAGACGACAGCCTCCTGGGCAGTGAGCCAGTCATAGCCGCGAGACTCCAGCTCTAGAGCCAGCTCCTTACCGCCCGTTTTAATAATGTGGCCGCCGCACATGACATGAACATAGTCGGGCACGACATAGTTCAACAGGCGCTGATAGTGAGTAATCAGCACGGTTGCATTATCAGCCGTACTAAGCTGATTTACCCCGCCAGACACGGTTTTTAGCGCATCGATATCCAGCCCTGAATCGGTCTCATCAAGAATGGATAGCGTTGGCTGTAAGAGTGCCATCTGAAGAATCTCATTGCGCTTTTTCTCGCCGCCAGAGAAGCCCTCGTTGACGCTTCTGTCCAAAAAGCTCACGTCCATCTTGACAATTTCGGAGCGCTCTTCAACCAAATCGTCAAAGTCGAAGACATCAATTTCCTCCTCACCCCTAGCCTTTCTATGAGCGTTGTAAGCAACCCTTAGAAAATCTCGGTTGCTTACACCCGGAATTTCGAGCGGGTACTGAAACGCTAGAAATATGCCTGCATTAGCCCGCTCATGAGGCTCTAGCGCTAACAGATCTTGGCCCTGAAAGATGATTTCGCCAGCGGTTACCTCGTAGTCAGGATGGCCTGCTAGCACCTTAGAAAATGTGCTTTTACCTGAACCATTGAGACCCATAATGGCGTGAATCTCGCCTGCTTTGACCTCAAAATTAAGGCCTCTAAGAATTTCAGTGCCCTCAACGCTGGCGTGAAGGTTACGAACGGAAAGGATAGTTTTAGCGTTGTCGTTGATCATTGCTGGGGAAAGGGGCAAATCTGGGGAAAAGGAGCAAAAGAGCGAAGAGAGACTATGAAAGTTTATCCAACAGAGTTTTCTAGCTTGAGGCTTAGGAGCTTGTCGGCTTCTGCTGCAAATTCCATGGGTAGCTCGTTAAAGACATCTCGACAGAACCCGCTGATAATCATCGAAACAGCGTCTTCTGGAGAAATACCTCGCTGAGCAAAGTAAAACAGCTGATCCTCTCCGATTTTGGATGTGGAGGCTTCGTGCTCTACTTGAGCCGTGCTGTTTTGAACCTGAATATAAGGAAAGGTGTTGGCGTTAGAGGTATCGCCAAGTAGCATGGAATCGCACTGCGAGTAGTTGCGAGCGCCTTCTGCTTTTGGATTGACCTGAACTAGACCGCGATAGCTGTTTTTAGACTTACCTGCAGAGATGCCCTTAGAGATAATCGTGCTGCGGGTGTTATTGCCCACATGCACCATCTTGGTGCCAGTATCGGCCTGCTGGTAGTTATTAGTCAGCGCAACAGAGTAAAACTCACCCACTGAGTTATCGCCCACTAGCACGCAGCTGGGATACTTCCAGGTAATAGCTGAGCCGGTTTCCACCTGAGTCCAAGAGATTTTTGAGTTGACACCTTTGCACAGGCCACGCTTAGTCACAAAGTTATAAATGCCGCCTTTGCCGTTTTCATCGCCTGCGAACCAGTTTTGTACCGTGGAGTACTTAATTTCAGCATTGTCTAGGGCAACCAGCTCTACGATGGCTGCGTGCAGCTGGTTGGTGTCGTACATCGGCGCTGTGCAGCCTTCTAGGTAGGTTACCGAGCTGCCTTCTTCCGCCACGATCAGCGTACGTTCGAACTGACCTGTGTCACCGTTATTCATACGGAAGTAGGTCGATAGATCCATTGGGCACTTGACGCCTTTTGGAATGTAGACAAAAGACCCGTCGGAAAATACCGCTGAGTTTAGCGCGGCAAAGTAGTTGTCCCCCGTTGGAATCACGGTGCCCAAATACTTTTTGACCAGCTCGGGATGTTCATGAATTGCCTCTGAAATAGAGCAAAAGATAACGCCGTGCTTGGCCAAGTCTTCTTTGAAGGTGGTGGCGATAGAAACGCTATCGAACACAACATCAACCGCAACATTGGCTAAGCGCTTTTGCTCGTTGATGGAGATGCCAAGTTTATCGAACGTTTCGAGCAGTGCCGGATCGACATCGTCAAGGCTGTCGAGCTTTTTCTCTGACTGCTTGGGGGCGGAGTAGTAAACGATGTCGTCGTAATCAATTGGCGGATATTTTACGTTGGGCCAAGCGGGTTCTTCCATCGTCAGCCAGCGGCGATAGGCCTTTAGCCGAAAGTCCAGCATGAACTGAGGCTCGTTTTTCTTGGCAGAGATGGCCCGGACGACATCTTCACTCAAGCCACGGGGCAAGCTATCGGATTCGATGTCTGTAACGAAGCCGTATTTGTAAGGCTGACTAACAACGGACTGAACGCTAGAACTCATGGGAGTAAACGATGCCTAAGCTAGGTAAACAATAGGGTGAGGGTGAAATGAGCGAGACTAGAGAAGAAAAGCGCTGAACCTCTAAGGTCTGAAGTTTCTAAAGTCTGAAGTTTCTGAAGAGGGAAAATTCTGATATCAGAAGTTCAGTAAGACTGAGCTTGGAGACTAGAGCTTGGAGATTAGAGCTTGGAGACTCTGGGGCCTAAGATTTGACAGCGCTGGTTTCTTCTCTAATCTGCTCGAAGCTGATTTTTTGCTCGGTGCCTGAGAAAGGGTTGTCTTCGGTTAGAAAGAGCATGCAGTGGCACTCTTGACGCTCTTGCATCGGCACGCATGGGCAGTTCCAATAGGTGGCTTTGACCTCGGCCTCTTTATCTTCGTAGTGACGGCAGGGGCAAAGCGGTGCACCGAGATCGTCCTTGTGCTTAGCGAGACCTTCAATCACGACTGCCGTGACGCCTAAGTCCTGGCAGAAGTACGTGCCGGTTCGCTTGGCGTAACTCTGGGCAAAGTTCCGCATGATTTCGAGACTTTTATCGGAGCCTTGAAGAGGTTTGCTAGTGCTCATGTTACGAGATCCTGTGGGAGGTGGCCTGTGTTCGGGGCTGTTGCTAGGTTACGGGAGGCTGACTATCTGCCATATGTCTGACCCAGCCATATGGCTGACCCATATGTTGGCTAGTGTCTATCGGCCAGTGTCCAACCGTCATTGCCCAACATACATTGTCTAACAAACATATTGTCTAACAATTGAGTTGTCTGACAATTGAGGTCAGCCATCGCAGTCAGCCGTTATATACTTAAAGCAACAGTTGTGTTGTTTAACTATGTTAAATAAGGTTACTGTACTTGCATGACTTTAGCAACAAATGTGTTTCTAAAGTATTGTGAACACAGTTCTAGACTTCTGAGCTAGTTTGATGTAGAGCAAGTTTTTGCTTGTAGGCTTTGTTTGATGCCTTGTTTCGGGTCTTGCTTTGGGCCTTATGCTGCATCGTTTTGAGTGCTTCTGACCGTTGATTCGTAGCGTGATGTGGGCTGCTGTTGATCTGCCCCAATCTAAGGAGATTTGTGCGCCAGAAAGAGACTTCTCAATCGACTACTGCTTCTGCCGCCAGAAAGGCGAGCGGAAAGGCGGGCTCGCAGGCGGCCTCTGGATCGACGAGTTCTTCAACGTCGATGAAGGACGCTATTTTGCGGTTTTTGCTGAAGCACGGGACGGCGACAGCAGGGGCAATCGCCGACCACCTTGAGGTGACGCCACAAGGGATTCGCCGTCACCTTAAAAATTTAGAGTCTAGTGAGCTGATTGAACATCAGACAAGTCAAGAAGGCATCGGCCGCCCCAATCATGTCTACAAGCTAAGCCGTAAAGGGCGCGAGCATTTTCCTGACCAGTACGATCAGTTCGCGCTGTCTTTGCTAAATACAGTGGCTGATACGATGGGCCCTGAGCATGTGAGTAAGCTACTGAAGCAGCAGTGGCAGAATAAGGCAAAGGCGTATCGCGATAAGCTCGGTGATGCACCTCTAGCAGATCGCATGCAGGCCCTAGTGGAGCTGCGCCAGGCGGAAGGCTATATGGCTGAGTGCTACCCAGCGCCAGAAGCTAATGAAAAGGCGGATGGAGAGGCAAACGGCGCTAAAGATGCACCTGCTGCTTTTGTGATTACGGAGTATAACTGCGCGATCGCACAAATAGCAGAGTCGTATCCGATGGTTTGCGGCCATGAGCTAGCGATGTTTGCGATCGCACTGCCTGACTGTTCTGTCGAGCGCACGCACTGGCTGGTCAACGGGGAGCATCAGTGCGGCTATCTGGTAAAGGCAAAAGAATCATGACGTTACAATTTCTAACTGAAGAAGAATCTGCTGCGGTCGACGCGGCTTTGCTGACAACGCCTGAAAAGTTTCTAACGCGGCTAACGCTCTCTACTGGAAAGCTGCTGCTTTACATTGCTAAAGATATTGGTACGACGGTAGAGGCTTTGAACAACGAGCAAATCATTGCCTGGTTTGAGGCTGACTCAAAGCGTAAGCAAACAGAAGGCATTGAAGCCTCTGTTCTGAAATGGGATGCAAAGGACTTGGCTGACTTGCCTGTCGATTAAATTTGCCTGCCGGTTAGCCTTGCCTGCCGATTAACTTTTTGCTCGCGAGGCCAGTTCTCTGATTGGCCTGCGACTACTGCGTATAATCAACAGAGAGGCATACTATAAGTCGAGCTACCAATATCGAGCGGCCTTGTTAGGTCTGAGTCACTATTGGGCAATCCTAATTTAGGTCGCGCTCATTAGGATACGTTCGAGAATTTTTGCTAAAAACCTATTGTTGTTGAAAACCTCCAAGCTTTAATAAAAGCTAACCTTTTTAAGCGTTTTGACGCGTTCCCAAAAGCGGGCAATTCTATGAAACAGACACTCCTCCACAACACACGCTTCTCAAGTAAACTTTTGATGCTGGCGGCGGTTGGTTTAGCCGCATTGCCTACTAAGGTGATGGCGCATCAGGTCCAGACCAATTATTTTTTAAACGATCAATCGGCTGAAGAGAGCCTTGAGCTGAGAACGACCTTTGGCAACGGCGAGCCGCTTAAAGGTGCTAAGGTTAGCGTTTACGCGCCCGATCAACCTTTTCGAGCTCGGGTGACCGGTGTCACAGATAGCCAGGGTCGATTTACTTTTGCGCCTGACGAAGCGATCAGCGGTGATTGGGAAGTAAACATTGAGCGAGCAGGCCATCAAGACATTTTGACCATTCCCGTGACCGAAGAGGGGATTGATGAAAACCTGATGGCGAGTGGCGGTGTGATTGACCGCGGTGGCAGTGACATTCACTATGCGAGTTCGCCTTGGGCGGCTGCAGGTGGGGTTGTGATCGCAGCCGCTTGTTTGGCAGTGGCCCGAGTAGAGCGTAAGAAGTCGGCTAAGTAGCGCTCAAGCTAAAAATTAGGCTAAGGGTCCTAAGCGAAAACTTGAGAACTTAAAAGCCCTTTGTTACTTAAAAGCCCTTGTTCAGAACGCTCTGAACAAGGGCTTTTAAGTTTTAGAAAGGCGTCTCTAAGGCGTCTCTTTCTGACGGGAGAGATGGCTCTTGATTAATCTGATGCGGCGCCTAAAGCGTTAGCGTTTAATGTTGTCTCGCAAATCTGCTAAGTCCGTGTAGGAATCTGCGAGGTCAATTAAGCTATCACTCGTCATCGACTGCAGGCTAACCACTTCAATAAACGTGCCACGCTGGCTTAACACTTGCAGCGCATAGGCCAAATTCCCATCGCCCCCGAGCAGCGTAATGTTGGGACAGTATTCTGCAATGCGCATCATATCCACGGCCATTTCTACGTGCATGTTGGCCTTACGAGAGCCGTCAGGCAGGTGCGTCAATTCCTTGCTGACAACTCGGTGGCCGTGACGGTTGAGCCACAGCAAAAAGCCGCGCTGCTTTTCATTTTGCGGATCAACCCCTGTGTAGAAATAAGCGCGCAGCAGCCTGCGACCTCTAACTAAAGAGGATAGTAAGCGGCGATAGTCCACTTCTATATTGAGGTGGGAGGCCGCGTAAAACAGGTTGGATCCATCGATAAAGATGGCAATGCGATCGCTACTTTGATTCACAGGTAATTGGCTTGTCGACAGGCCAAAAGAAGGGGCAGTAGGCTTACTTGTCTGGGAATCAATCATTGGCGGAGCTGCCTTTTCGGCGGCGTTAGCGCTGGGCGAGTCTACCTCTAGAAGGGCCTCTGAAAAAGCTAGGCTTTCTGGCTCTGTTGCAGGATTGCTTTGAGCTTGAGACTTGCGCTTAGTGACTGTTCGCGTGCTAGGTCTGCCAACTAGCTTTGCTTTACTTTTTTTATAGCTGGGCTTGCTCGCCTCTTTTTGGCCAGACAGCGCCTGATCGGATAGCGCTCTGCCAGATAGATTGCCAGATAGATCCGATGATTTTTCTGAAGTCAATGTATCAACTGTATCAGCAGTACCACTATCTGACCCAGCATTGACGTCTACGCCAGTGTCATTAGTCAGTTCGTTCTCTTTGCTAGGTAACTCCTCGATCTGCTTTTTAGATGATTTGTCAGCACTGCTGGCTTTTGCATTTGCTTTTTTCATAGCAGACTTTGGAGTCGCACCTTTTTTAGCCGAGTTAGCGTCAGAAGATTTCGATGGCCCCATAAATACAATTAATCTGGATATATCAAAATGTTGCGAACTTTAACATCTTAAAGGGTGTCCCCTCCAGTTTTGTAAATGCTTGTGAATGATTTAATGAATGGCTCAATCTACCAAACCCAAAGCATATGAGACGATTTACGGCCCTGTTTCAATCGGTAGATGCAACAACATCGACTAATGAAAAAGTCAAGGCTTTGCAGCAATATTTTCATGATGAGCGACCCGAAAATGCGGTGTGGGCGCTCTATTTGCTAATGGGAAAAACGCGTAAGCGGCTGATTACTTCGCGGGTGTTACGAGAGATTTTTTTACAGATTTCTGATCTGCCAGAGTGGCTGTTTGAAGAGAGTGCTGCTCACGTTGGGGATACGGCTGAAACGATCGCGCTGCTGCTACGTGACACGCCTGTAGAAGCCACGGGTGCTTCTACGGCAAATAGTAATATGCCTCTGCATGCGTGGCTAGAAAGCGTCATTCCTCAGGTGAAAAACTTGGAGAAGCAGGATCCAGAAAAGCTAAAGCGACTCGTGGTGGACTGGTGGGCCAATTTGCAAGATGACGAAATTTTTGTGCTGAACAAGGTGCTGACGGGTGCGTTTCGGGTGGGTGCAAGCACCAAGCTGGTGATTAAAGCGCTGGCGGCTGAATATGGCTTAACAGAGGCGGTGCTGGCTCATCGTTTGATGGGTGATATTGAGACAACGGGCGATTTTTATCGGTCGCTGATTGATTCAGATGAGGCCGACGCGAGTCCAAGTCGGCCCTATCCATTCTTTTTGGCTTCTCCGATTGATGTGGAGAAGTTTGCCGATGAGTTAACGGCAACTACAGCTAATAACTGGCAGGCAGAGTGGAAGTGGGATGGGATTCGAGCGCAGCTGATTTATCGCGATCGGCAGCTGTTTACCTGGTCGCGAGGAGAGGACTTGATTACCCATCAGTTTCCTGAATTTGAGTCGGCGGTTGGAGAGATGCCGGATGGCACGGTATTAGATGGAGAAATTGTTTGCTGGGACGGTAATAGACCGTTGGATTTTAACTTTTTGCAGAAGCGGCTAGGCCGAAAAAAGGTTAGCAAGAAGCTAATGGCCGAAAATCCAGTTCATTTTATTGCCTACGATCTTCTGGAAATAGATGGCGAAGATGTGCGATCGCAGCCTTTGTCAGAGCGCCGTGCAGCCCTAGTAGGTGTGATCGATACGCATCCCAATGCGTTTATCAGCTATGCGCAGCCGCTGCCGTTTGAGACCTTTGAAGATTTGGAGAAGTGGCGATCGCGATCTAGAGAATACGGCTCTGAAGGTCTGATGCTAAAGGCGAAAGACAGCCTATACCTGGTAGGCCGCAAGCGAGGCTACTGGTGGAAGCACAAAGTTGATCCGATGACACTAGATGCGGTGATGATTTACGCCCAAGCCGGATCGGGTAAAAGGGCGAATCTCTTTACGGACTATACGTTTGCGCTGTGGCAAGGTCAGGGAGAGAACAGGATGCTAGTGCCCTTTACCAAGGCTTATTCAGGATTGGATAATGCCGAGATTGAAAAACTAGACCGATGGATTCGTCGTCACACTATCGAGAAATTTGGCCCGGTGCGATCTGTCGCCCCGTCGCATGTCTTTGAGATTGGCTTTGAGGGTATTGCTGAGTCGAAGCGGCATAAGTCTGGCGTTGCAGTGCGCTTCCCAAGAATTTTGCGCTGGCGGACGGATAAGCCCGTGGAGGAGGCCGACACGTTAGAGAGTGCGCTGGCGCTTTTGGCCGCTCGAAATGAGCCGGTGGTCTCTAGCTGACGAATCGCTTTTCATAGCCGCTTTTAGCAGCGACCTTTAGCGGATAGTAATTTCGCCTCGTTCTCTAATTCGCTTCGATCGAGTCGGGGTGGTGAGACTGCACACCCAATCGCCCGTTTTTCCAGTAAGAAAAGGCACAATGGTACCGTCACTGGCAAGAATGCGCGTGCGATCGCGGCAGTTGTACAGTTCTAGTGGCTGCTTGACATCGTCAATGCTGACGACTGTGCGATATTCCCAGTAGCTTTTAGCACTGCGACGAATGTCTTGAATACAAACCTGATGCCCTGTAAAGGTTCGGCAGTTATTAGCCTGCGCAGGAGCCGCGGCAACATTGAATAGCCAGACGGCAAACGGCAGCGCCAACAGCAGCGTGACGACTGCCCACCAAACCGATAAAAATTTATCAACGAACAGAGATTTTAAGAAAGCCATTCAATCGCCGTTAAAAAGTTAGCCGCCTTGCCCCGTACATTCTTCTAGTTTCGCCGATAGAAACGCTCAAAGCCGAAGCGTCCCAGCAGCACAAGAAGCTAAAGATATATGAACCTTTGTAAATTCTACCGCTTCAGTGAACACGCTTGCTGTCGTTGGCTTGAATTTCACCTCCGGTCCTTTGGATACTCCGCTGTCGGCAACCACTCGTTTCTATAACCGCCCGTTTCTCTAATGATGACAAGCAAGCGAGGCTGATAGGTTCATCGGTATTTGCCCTCAAAACGTATCTTTTGTAACAAAAAAGATGTATCCCAGCCGTCAATTCTCGCTTCTCAGAGCTGTTACTATGACTTTTCCTGAGGTGAGTGAAAAAAGTAAAACGCTACGGCCATGACTGCTAAAACGATTCCTATCCTCGATTTAGAAACGTTTACTCACGGTGAGTGCCCAGATGATTTTGTTGAAGGTTTTGGCAACGCGCTTGCTGAATACGGGTTTTTCGCGTTAGTTAACCATGGCGTAGAACAAACGATTATTAACGCAGCCTATGGCGCGGCCGAAGCCTTTTTCGCACTGCCAGAGGAGACTAAAAAGCGATATGAAATTGACGCGCTAAAAGGCCAGCGGGGGTTTACCTGCTTTGGCAAGGAACATGCAAAAGATAGCACCGCTCCTGACCTGAAAGAGTTTTGGCATCTCGGCCGCGAACGGCTTCCCGCTCATCCGGTGAGCTATCCCGATAATCTGTGGCCCAGAGAGGTTCCTCAGTTTCGGCCAGTTATGGCCACCTTGTTTGAGCAGCTAGAAGCCTGCGCTCATACCTTAATGCAAGCCTGTGCTCAATATTTACAGCAGCCTACAGACTTTTTCTCTACCCAGGTGGCCGAAGGGCAAACCATTTTGCGCGTCATTCACTATCCGCCCGTTCCAGAGGACGTAGAGCCTGCTAGCCAAAGGGCTGCGCCCCACGAAGACATCAATCTAATCACGCTTCTGTGCGAAGCAACCTCCCCTGGACTTGAACTGTTGACCCGTCAGGGTGAGTGGCTACCTGTGAAAACGCTGCCTGGTCAAATTATTGTAGATACTGGCGATATGCTTCAGGCCTTGAGCAATGGTCTTCTTCGGAGCACGACACACCGAGTCATCAATTCCAGCAGTAGCCGCGAACCGATAGCTCAGCGGAGCTCGCGCCGCTTTTCTATGCCTTATTTCGTTCATCCTCGCCCTGAGTTTGACCTCACGCCGCTACCGAATTGTGTTGAACAGACAGGCGGTAGTCCGATGTTTCCGGCACAGACTGCGGGCGAGTATTTACAGCAGCGGTTGAAGGAGATTGGGCTGAGCTGACATAATTGTAGGTACTCCATTCCTTCGCTGTTTCATGGATTTCTCTCTCTCGGTTCCTACTTTTGTGATTACGCTGCGTGAGGGCGTGGAAGCCGCCTTAGTCGTAGGGATTGTACTGGCTTGTTTGAACAAGGCCAATCGAAGTGAGCTGAATAAGTGGGTTTATGCTGGTGTGGCTGCTGGGATTGCCGGCAGTGTATTAATTGGCTTATTTTTGAGTCTGACTCTGAGCCGGGTTCAGTACGCCATGCCAGCCCTTCAGGGGCTACTGAAACCTCTATTGGGTGTTTTGTTCGGCAGTGTCGCCATTGTTATGTTGAGCTGGATGCTGATTTGGATGACTCAGCAGGCAAAGGGACTAAAAGGTGAAGTCGAAGGGTCGCTAAAAAATGCCTTAGCTGATTCAGAGGGCTCGAATATTAGTATTTTTAGCCTAGTCTGCATTGCGGTGCTACGCGAGGGATTTGAAACAGTGCTGTTTTTGTTTAGCAACCTTGAGCAGAGTTGGGAAGGGGTTTTAGGTGCAGCCGCAGGGCTTACAGGTGCCTTTGGGATCGGTCTTGCACTATTCAAATTTGGTGTAAAGATTGACCTTAAATTGTTTTTCAAAACAATGGGCATCTTTCTTTTGCTAATCGTGGCTGGTCTTGTCGTGTCAGTCTTCAAGAATCTGGATGCCGCCTTTACTGCGATTAGCTTTATCAAACCAGATCTTGATCTTTGTATTAGCCAGCAGTCCTGCATTTTAGGTCCACAGCTATGGGATACCAGTGCGTTCTTTCCCGACAAGCAGTTTCCTGGCGTTTTACTCAAGACATTGCTTGGCTATCGTGACCATATTTATCTTTTACAGCTCTTAGCTTATGTAGGTTTCCTGTTTGGGGTTGGTGGCCGCTACTTACGTAGCTTGAATGTTATGGCTCCGCCCTCATCTAACCAGGCTGCTTCAGAAGCCAGGTAAAGAACTTCTTAGAGAGAAAGAAAGACCTCAATATAAAACATAAAACGCCGTATTTCTCTGAGAAATACGGCGTTAGAAACACGGCGTTCGAAACTTGTGGGCTGAATTTTATCGAGGCTCGGTTGCTGGGCCGTCGTCTTTTTGCGACTGCTCTAGCAGACGCTCGAAGCGCTCTTTGCTCCAGCGATCGGTAGCGTAGGAAATGGCGCTGATTTCTTCTAGGCGAATGAGCCAAACGGTGCGCTGATAGGGTTCATCGGGGAGTTCGTCGTCTTCAAAGCCTTCTGCAACGTCAACGTCTACAACTTCTACATATTCGGCATCTAAAAAGATGGGGATCCCGACAAGCCGAGTGCCAGGCATTCTAAACCAGACCTCGCTACCGGCATGTAGGGCTTCTTCTAATCGGTGATACAGTCGGCTAGACGTTGAAGAAGGAGAGGAAACAGGTCTTGTAGAGTTGGACTGCTCCTGACGGGCGGTATTCTTCATCATGCCTTCTGTCATAACGTTCCTCCTAAGTACACTTTGGGCTATGTCGCCAGCGCTATCCTTTTTCGCACTTCTGCTGATTCCGTAGCACTATAAATCATTTAGTACCAGGCCTTCTATCTTATTAGATAGCAGCCTAGCGCTTTTCTTCTATTAAAAGGGGGCACTTGGCTGTAGAAAACCGTATATACACAGCTGACAGCAATGTTAAAAGCGCCTAAGCACTTCTTTGACTGCTATTACAACATAGCAAATTCCAGATCAACCAATGACTGAGCTCCATGACACTCTAAAGTGGCTGGTTATTGGAAGGCTAGGTAAAAAGGCCTCTAGATAGGTTTTTCTAAAGCGGTTTTATTTTAGTGGGCGCACTCGCATGAGCGGCTGTCCGAATTCTATAGGCTCTGCATTTTCAACGAGGATATCGACGATTTCGCCAGAGACTTCGGCTTCTAGCTCATTCATCAGCTTCATAGCTTCAATGATACAGACGGTTTGTCCAGATTGGATGCGATCGCCTACCTCTACAAAGGCTGATTCGTCCGGTGCAGGTGAGCGGTAAAACGTCCCTACCATAGGCGCAGTAATTTCTACTAGAGACGGATCAACCGCTGGCGTAGAGGGTAATACAGGCTCCGAGCTTGGTGCTGGCGCTGGGGCTGTCTGGGGAACAACGCCGTTAGGTATTGGCGCGGCGGCTGGTACCGCTGGCGCACTGGCTGCAGAACTAACGACTACGTCAGGCTGAAGGGCTGAAGGCTTACGTAATGTCAGCTCGAACTCAGCATTTTTGAGAATCAGCTCAGCGATATCAGTCTGGTTAAGCGCAGCGACTAACTCGCGGAGTTCATTGAAATTCACCTGTAAAACTCCATGTTTAAGAGGCCTTAGAAAAAGAGGTTAGAAAAGGGATGCTAGAGATAAGGTGTTTGAAAAGAGAGGCTGGATTGTTGAACCCTCGTCTCCTTCTAGCTCTCACGCCCTAAGTAGGTATCGTTGCGCGTATCAATTTTGATCTTCTCGCCTTGAGATATAAATAGTGGCACCATGACCTGTGCACCCGTTTCAACCGTGGCAGGTTTAGTGCCACCAGTCGCCGTGTCGCCTTTGACGCCCGGATCGGTTTGGGTAACTTCTAGGGTCACTGAGTTAGGGAGTTCTACCTCTAGCACTTTCTCTTCCCAGGTAAGAACAGTGACTTCCATCTCTTCTTTGAGATATTTGACTGCTGTGCCGATTTGCTCTTCTCTTAGACGACTTTCTTCATAGGTTTCCATATCCATGAAGACGTACTCGTCGCCATCTCGGTACGTATACTGCTTGTTTCTTTTTTCTAGAATCGCCTGAGGCAGCATTTCACCCGCCCTAAACGTACGTTCAAGGTTGCTGCCGGTTTCAGCATTCTTTAGTTTGGTTCGTACAAAAGCAGAGCCTTTGCCAGGTTTGACATGCAAAAACTCAACAACGCGCCATACGGAGCCATCTATCTCGATGCTGGTACCGGTGCGAAAATCGTTGCTTGAAATCATGGTGATAGCTGAAGAGTGCTAAGGCAATCGGCCATCATTGTACAGCCAGGAGGTAACTTGCTCATGGCCTGAGGTGGTCAGACTGTGGCAAGATCAAAGATGAACGCTCCCAAATAAGTCCTTTGTCTCCCCATGAATTTGCGAAAGCCTATCTGTATTAAAGCTGCGAGCACTCCCAATCGTTCGCTTTCCCCTATCAAAAGTTTTATTAAAACGATTTGCCTCAGCCTGTTGGTGGTGGTGACTTGTCTGTCTGTCTCTGTTTTACCGGCTCAGGCCGGATTGCCTCCCGGTAACGCGGTCACCGATGGTGCAGCGCTATTGCGCTACTCACTCCCAATTGACAGTCCAGAAATTCGTAAGGTTCAAGGCGAGCTAGAAGGTATTTCTCAGTGGTTGCGCAGCAAGCGATGGGGACCTATCAAGAAAGATTTGACCAGGGTAGAGCGGCTATTGGATCGGAAGCACGATGCGATTCTGGCCGCGGTACCTGCGGAGCGGCAGGCCGCTGCAGAAGAAATAATCGATAGCTTGAGATCTGGGTTAGAGCCCATTAGATCAGCGATCGCAGCCGAAGACAAAGAAGCAGTTTGGATTGAGCGGAAGAACCTGCTTGACCAGGTGGGTGCGCTTGAGGAGCTGATGGTAGATGGCTATCCCTTTGAAGTGCCTGAAGAGTACAGCAATTTGCCGCAGCTAAAGGGCAGAGCTACGGTGGAATTTGAGACAACGAAGGGGAGCGTAACTGTAGTTGCAGATGGATACAGTGCGCCTGTGACGGCAGGTAACTTTATTGACCTGGTCAGTAAAAAGTTTTACGACGACATGCCGTTCATCCGGGCGGAAGACTTTTATGTGCTTCAAACGGGCGATCCTGAGGGCCCGGAAGAAGGCTATATTGATCCCAAAACGAATGAGTATCGGGCGATCCCGATGGAAATTTTAGTTAAAGGTGACGATGAGCCGATTTACGGTTACACCCTAGAAGAGATCGGCCAGTATATGGACGAGCCAATTTTGCCGTTCAATTCATACGGCAGTTTGGCACTCGCCCGCCCCGGTGATGATAATAACGGCGGCTCTTCTCAATTCTTTTTCTTCTTGTTTGAAGCTGAGCTGACACCTGCTGGACGCAATATGCTAGACGGGCGCTACGCGGTGTTTGGCTACACAATCGAAGGCAAAGAAGTGCTGCGCCAGCTCACGCAGGAGGATAAGATTATCTCTGCAAAAGTGGTAGACGGTTTAGACCATTTGGTTGCGCCAAAGGTCTAAGAAGAAGTGCCTCGAACAGTGTTCTCAATAGTCGGATGTAGGCAGTCGGATGTAAGTTTTTTCGAATACAGGGCTGATTTGTATGCTATTTCTGCATACAAATCAGCCCTGTATTTTAGGTGATCGCACTGCCGGGCAGTCAGCGAATTGCCTTCTTGAGAGGGCAAGCAAAAATATTTCCCTTTTTCAAGAGTAAAAAGATATAACTTAATAAGAATTGAAGAAAGTTTTTTATCTTGAAAATAAAACTTAAGATGTAAATATCTGCTAATCGGGCAGTTATCACGACGTTACGTGATGAAAACCGGGTACATTTGAGTCACCTTTAAAGCAAGTATTTTTGAAATTAATCAAGAGCGGCTCCTCCTGACGAGGAGATGGCTGTGTAATGAATGCTTGTTTCCTTCTCTGCCTAGAACGATCAAGGCCGTTCTATTCTCTACACTTCCAACGTCCGTCCTTAGCCTGGTGAAATGAGGCAATAGGAGCGCTCTGTCTCTACTGACGTTGGCAGCACAGCACGTGGCGTAGCTAATCCTTGCTATTAGCTGGTAATTTAGGTTCAATCTGGCGTCCAGAGTAACTGCTCAAATATTTATTCGAGAGTGGACGCGTTTTTATATAAACCTCTCCGGCGAGCTAGCTAGCCCGTATGTCAGTTGCGCTGATTACAACAATGCGATTATCAACACTGCCACCCGGCGGTCTACCTCTATGGAAAAGCTCAACCACTTAACACTCCCCGCAGACTTAAGTCGACCATCAAATACCATTGCAGAACTCGGTGAGCTTGCTCTAATTGAGAGGCTGAAGCCATTTTGTGCTGACGGTTCGATTGGCGACGATGCTGCTGTCATGAGCACTCGTCCCAACCATAACTTGGTAGTAACAACAGATATGTTGACTGAAAATGTGCATTTCAGTGGCCGGACTACGCCTCCCTATTCGGTTGGTTGGCGAGCAGCCGCGGCTAATCTGGCTGATGTTGCTGCGATGGGCGCAATGCCATTGGGCGTAACGGTCGGACTAGGGCTACCTGGGCATACACCGCTAAAGTGGGTTGAAGAGCTTTATCGTGGGATGACAGACTGTCTGCACGCCTATGGCAGTGCAATTGTCGGTGGTGATTTGTGCCGTTCTATTCAGCGGACGATTTCAATTACCGCGATGGGTGAGGTGCCGCCGCCACAAACCATCCACCGTCACTCAGCGGTACCTGGTATGACTGTAGTGGTAACAGGCCCTCATGGTGCGTCTCGTGCTGGTTTGGCGCTGCTGTTAGAGGAACTAGAATTGGGCTCTGATAATGTGGATGCCACGCTACTCAACGAGCCTTCAACGCCTCATCTGCCACCGAGCAGCGGCTTGATAGGCCAAGCAAAATCCTGGATTAAAGCGCATCAGATGCCGGTGCCTAGATTTGATGCGCTAAAAGATTTGCGGCGGCTGATTGAAAAGACGCCGTACGATGTTTATCCTACAGTCACGGGTATGGATAGCAGTGACGGATTGGCGAATGCGCTGCTGCAAATTAGTGACAGCAGCCGGGTAGGCATGGATATTATTCGTTCAGATATTCCCTTGCCTGCGGGGCTGAGCGCAGCTGTAGGAGCTGAGACTGCCTTGAAGTGGGCGCTGCATGGTGGAGAAGACTTTGAGCTGGTGCTATGCCTGCCAGCTGATATTGCTAAGGCGTTTACTCAGACAAGATTTGCGATCGCAATCGGTACAACGACTGATTCTGGCATTGTGCGTTTGCTACCTTCTAAGCACAGTAAAATGGGCTCGCCAATCACTCATAAGAGCTATCAGCATTTTTAATTTTTTTGCTTAGATTTCCTCTGCTTTGAGTTTGTCTGATGCTCTAAATTTCTGGGTTTTGCTTTGAGTCTTTCTTTGAGTTTTGCTCAAGGCCTTGCAACCGTTGAGTAAATGGCCAGGACATGCGATTTAGAAAATCAGCCGGTAAGAAAGTTTTTGAGATCTTTTCTTTGACCACAAAAATGCACTACACTTACTAGGTTATTGCACTCTAAAAGACACATACGCTCATGGCGGCTCCTAAGAAAAAGACTTCCAAATCTAAGCGCAACAGTCGCAGAGCTACCTGGAAAAATAAGGCCGCTATTCAAGCGCAGCGTGCCCTTTCCCTTGGTAAATCTGTACTGACTAATCAATCGAATAGCTTTGAGTATCCTTCTGACGATGACGAAGATGACGATGAGTAATCACTTAGTCATCATCTGAACCATACTTTTAAGCATAGCTGCACCAATATAGTGGCACTAAAGTTCAGCACTCCGAAACTAAATAGGTTTCGGAGTGCTGAACTTTTTTTGGACTTTTTTTGAACTTTAAGTTGCGATCGCTTACGATGCGCTCACTTAAAGTACGGTCACTGAAAGTACGGTCACTGCGGACAAAGAGCAACCTTCAACCAGGTACAGAAGGCGCAGAGTTTTATAAGCTCTGCTTTTTTTGGTAAATTGCTAGTTACTAATGTTCATATTCTTTAAGAAAACTATGTATTTGCGCCCTTCCTCTTTTTCTCAGTCCTGGTCTCGGCTGATAGGTGTGGGGGTGCTAAGTGCAGCGAGCCTGTCTGTTCAGGCGGCGATAGGAGTTCCTTCGGCGATCGCTCAGCTGCCAGCGAGCGGACAGCTGACCGTTGAGGTTGCAGGCTTAAAGAATCTGGAGGGGCAAGTTTGCTTGAGTCTGTTTGATAGCAGTGCGGGCTTCCCTGATGACGATGCGGCCGTTGTGGCTGAACAATGTGTGAATGCAGCGACGGGTACAGCCGTGACGGATGCGGGTGCGGCAGCGCCAGAGGCCACAGAAGACATGCCCGGTGTGGAAATGTCTGATGCAGAAATATCTGATACAGACATGCCTGATGCAGATATGCCCTTATCGGTAACATTTGAAGGGTTGGGTGCTGGAACTTACGCCGTTTCCATTCTTCACGATGAAAATAGTGATGGAGAAATTAATCAGGGTGCTTTTGGGATTCCAACGGAGGGATTTGGCTTCTCTAGAAATCCTGAAATTAAGACGGGTGCACCTGAGTTTTATGAGACGGCTGTCTTTGTATTTGGCGAAACCACAGCGCTGGTGAACATGGTTTATTTCTAGAGGAACAGTGAAGACAATTATCCGAATAAAACGGACGTTATCTCAGTCTCGCTGCCGGCTCACGGCTCTGCGGGTTGCTCTGTTCGTGGGTAGCGTGCTGTTTGCGATCAATCACGGCAGCGCTGTACTTAACGGTGAAATGAGCAGCACACGCTGGGTGTCGGGGCTGCTGACCTATACGGTGCCTTTTATGGTGAGCATCCATGGTCAGAGCAGTCGCCGGTCTCGGGCATAGCCAGCAATAAAGATGGAAAGCGCTTGCTTTTGTCTAGGTGACTTCATTGCGACTTCATTGCGACTTCATTGTCTAGGTGACTTCATAAGTTCCTCAGGGTTTTTGTTTAGCATTGAAGCAGTGAGGAGACTTGAGAATGACGGCTGACTACAGCTGTGAAGAAAACTATATACGTACGCGGCTTGAGTTGTATTGGTATTGGGCCGCAGGAGGCCACTACTGATGAATTTACAACAGCTGCTACGCCAGTATAATCGGGGCGATCGCAATTTCTCTAATGGTTCGTATCGAGCGGTCTCCTGGCCGAGAACGATGCTTAGCGGTGCTGATTTCTCCTTCTGTGATTTTGCTGAAGCTGACTTGAGCTATACCGATTTGACGCGCGCTAATTTGGCTTTGTCGAGTTTGACCTATGCTGAGCTGATCAGTACTGACTTGAGCGGTGCGAACTTGCAAGGTGTGCATGCGGTGGGCGCAAAACTGACCGACGCAAGTTTGGTGGGTGCCAACCTGAAGGGGGCTGACCTGCGCATGGCCGACTTGAGCAATGTTGATTTTAGCGGGGCCAATCTGGCTCAGGCTTTGCTGGAGGGCGCAAATCTGCGCGATGCCAATTTAACCTGTGCCCGGATAGAGCCCGATCAGCTAGAAACGACAACTTGCGAAGGTGCTCATTTGAAGGCGTTAGATACGGCGGCCTGTCGTGAACTGGCGAAAACGGCTCAGTGGACTGCCTGGAGCTGATAACGAACGGCTCGGTGAATCATCCAATTACCTGTGAAATGCTTGGCTAAATCCTAGCTAAACTAATACAAACGTGCTTTAAGATCTTTTGTATTAGTTTATGATGGAATTCTTGTCTGATCTTCCTTTTCCCATGGCTATTGTCAGCCGATGGTGTACGGAAGCGCCTGTTTAGCATGAGGCAAGGATTAGTGGCGCATGATTCCTCAGCAGCTAAAGCTTCAGAACTTTTTGAGCTACCGTGAGGTGGTGTTGGATTTTGGCGGCCTGCATGTGGCCTGCGTTTGTGGGCCGAATGGGGCTGGGAAGTCTTCTTTGTTAGAGGCGATCGCATGGTGTGTATGGGGCCAAAGCCGAGTCAGCGCTGAAGACGATATTGTGCGTCAGGGCGCGATAGAAGCGCAGGTGAGCTTTTGCTTTCGCTACAACGGTCAGACCTACCGCATTATTCGCACCCGTCGCCGCCGCCAGATGAGCGCGCTGGAGTTTCAAATTCAAACGGCTAAGGTGGCTGTTGGTGAGCCTGGGGGCTACGCTTTCAAGAGCCTGACCCAGAAAGGGGTCAGGGCGACTCAGCAGTATATTTTGCAGCAGCTAAAAATAGATTACGAGACGTTTGTAAATGCTGCGTATTTGCGGCAGGGGCGAGCAGATGAGTTTATGCTCAAGCGCCCTAGTGAGCGCAAGCAGGTGCTGGCTGATTTGCTCAAGCTAGACCGCTATGACCAGCTGGCTGAACAGGCAAAAGAACAGGCTAGAGCATACAAGGCCGAGATTCCGCTTTTAGAATTGTTGCTGGAGCAGCTGTCGACCAAAATTGAGTCACGTTGTGGCATTCAACAGCAGTATGCGCAGCTGAATGCAAAGATTTCTGCTGAAGAAAACAGCCAGAAAGAACAGCGTGATCAATTAAAAAAAATGAAACAACAACAACAGAAAAGGCTTTCTGTTGTTCAGCAGCTGGCACTGGCGCGACAAGAACAGCAGCATCAACGCTCAGCACTTGAGTTAAGTCAGGTGACGATGCATGACTTACAGCAGCAGCTGGATGATGTCGAAAAGATCTTGGCGCAGGCTGCGAACATTCAGGCAAACTATCAAGAGATTGCTCAACTGCGTGAACAAGAAGATAAGCAGGCCAATCAGTTTCAGCGTTATCAGCAGGCGCAGGCTGAGCGACTAGACCTGCAGCAGCAGCTGACTCAACAGACCCGTCAGCAGCAGCTTCAGCTCACGCAGCTAGAAATCCAGCTAGCGCAGCTCACACAGCAAGAAGAGGCGGTGCTTCAGACATTGAAAAAAAAGGAGTCGATAGCTGAGAAAATAGAAGCGCTAGGCCAGGCTAAGCAGCAGCTACGCTGGCTTGATAAAACGGAGGCTGAAACTGCACCGCTGCGACAGCGATTTTCACAGATTCAAGGCCAGATAGAGCAGGCACATACGCGCTTGATAACGCAGATAGAGCTTTTGGACAGCCAGCAGACGGAGATTATCGCGCAGCAGTCACAGTCACCTCAGTTGATTCAGGCTGTGGCCGAGGTCGCGCATAGAATAGCGCACTTGGAGAAGCGGCGAGCGTATCAGGAGGCCGTACGGCAAAAGGGGATTGAGCGGCGGAGCTTTATGGAAGGGTTACAGTCTACCCAGCTGAACTGTGAGGTGACGCTATCTCAGCTAGAGCAGCGGCTACAGCTGCTAGAAGATCCAGACGAGGCGCATTGCCCCCTGTGTGAGCAGGCCTTGGTCGGTGAGCCTTGGGCGATGCTACGCGATCGCACCGCAACTGAACGCGATGACGTTCAAAATCAAATATGGGCGATTCGCGAGCAGCTGGCGGTTTCTGATAGTGAGATTCAGGTGCTGCGTCAGGAGTACCGGGCGCTAGAAGAGGAGCTGGCTAAGTATGTCCCGATTCTAGAGGAGCGTGCTGAGCTGAAGGCAAAGCTGGTTTCTGTGGATGCTTTGCAAGATCGGTTGCGGGCAATGACGACAGAGAGAGCCCAGTTAGAGCAGTGCTTACAGGAAAATGACTATGCCCAATCGCTGCAGGCGGAGCTGCGGCAGCTAGAGACACAGCTAGCTGCTGTGCAGTATGACGAGCGGGACCATGCGTTGGTGCGATCGCAAGTCGATAGACTGCGCTGGAGTGAAATTAAGCAGGCCGAAATCAAAGCCGCTGAAAAGCAGCTAGCGCAAATTCGCCAGCAGCGCCCTCAGCTAGTGTCGAGTATTCGGGCGGTGCAAGCAGAACTGGCGGCAGCCGAGAAGAGTGAGGCTGCTCAACAGCTGCAGGTGATTGAAGCGCGATTGAGTGAACTCGACTACAGTCTGGCGGATCACAATCAGCTAAGAGAGCGACTACGTGCGGCCCGTGAGTGGGAAACACGTTATCAGCAGCTTCAGCAGGCGCAAGTTCAGAAGAGTGCTTTAAGTGAAAAAATAAATTGCTTGCAGAAGACGCTGAAAGAACAGGACTTGGCTTTGCAGGCTGTGACGCTGCGAGTAGAACAGCTAGAGACACAGCACTTAGTGCAGGCTGATTGCTCTGAAGAGATTGTTGAATTAGAGCAGTCTCTTTCAAAGAGTTTGGCCTGCCGAGACCCGCAGCTAGCTCAGTCAGGTCGTTTGCAGCAGCAGCTTTTGCAGCTAGACAATGTAGAGCAACAGCAGAAAGAAAAACAGAAAAAGCTTGAGAATATTCGCCACAAATATCAGGTCTATCGCTCTTTATCAGAGGCGTTTGGGCGCAATGGCATTCAGGCTTTGATGATTGAGAATCTATTGCCACAGCTAGAGGCTATGACCAATCAGGTGCTGGGCCGACTGAGTGACCATCAGCTGCACGTACAGTTTGTTACGCAGCGAGCAGGCCGAGGAACAGGCCGAGGAACAGGCCGAGGAGCAGGCCGAGGAGCAGGCCGACAAAAATCTCAGAGGCAGACGAGGCTAATCGATACGCTAGATATTTTGATTGCAGATGCGAGAGGCACTCGGCCCTATGAAACCTATTCGGGCGGAGAGGCGTTTAGAGTGAACTTTGCGATTCGCCTAGCGATTGCTCGGCTGCTGGCAATGCGCTCTGGGACGGCGCTGCAAATGCTGATTGTCGATGAGGGGTTCGGGACGCAGGACCGAGAGGGGTGCGATCGCCTGATTGCCGCTATTGAAGCGATCGCACCCGATTTTGCCTGCATCTTAACGATTACGCATATGCCACACTTTCGCGAAGCTTTTCAAACCCGAATTGACGTGTCTAAAGACGAAGAGGGCTCCCACATCACGATTTCTGCGTAGGTCCGGTCATTTCCCAGCGTTGCTGCTAGGCAGGCGTAAACGACATGGCAACACCATTCATGCAGTACCGTTTTCCGGTGGGCTGTGGACCGTCGTTAAAGACATGGCCCAAATGGCCACCACAGCGGCGACAGTGAACTTCGGTTCGAGTCATAAGCAAGGAGCGGTCAACAGATGTGCCGACTGCGTTTTTGAGCGGTGCGTAGAAACTAGGCCAGCCTGTGCCGCTATTGAACTTTGTCTCGGAAGAGAATAAGGGGAGGCTACAGCCTGCGCAGCTATAGGTGCCGGCAACAGAGATATCATTGAGCGGGCTGCTGTAGGGCCTTTCCGTATCATCTTTTCTCAGCACGGCAAAGGCTTTAGGACTGAGGATGGCGCGCCATTCGGCTTCGGTTTTAGTAATTTCAAAGCTGCCTTTTTCACCGTGCGCCGAGGCCACTTGCTCAGATGTTTCTGAGGTCGCGTCTTCAGCTTGAGACGAAAGGCAGCTAGACAGGAGACTGGTGCTGAGTAAGGCCGCGCCTGTTCGCAAAAAATGACGTTTTTTCATAGTAGAAAGCTGAGTCTGTCGAAGAAAATCGTAACTGCAAGCGCAGCATATATTTACTGTAGGCAGCTGCGATGAAATTCAGCTGAGTCTAAAGACGTAGTCTCCTGAGAAGTTAATTTTGTCCTGTGAGTTTTCTGTTTTATCAACTGATCGCTGGATCGACTGATCGCTGGATCGACCGATGGACTTTATTAACTGTCTATACGACTGACGCTTTTGCTGGCAGTAGGTAAAGCAGTCCCGATATCCAGGTGAGCGCAACTGCAGCCCAAAATAGAAAAATGCCGAGCGTTTGCCAGAAGCCGATGAGCGGCGATAGGAGAATTGCGATCGCCACAATTTGCACCACTGTTTTTACCTTTCCCCATATGCCTGCACCGGGCACCGTCCCTTTTTGAAACGTTGGGTTGACCCGCCAGCCTGAAATCGTTAGCTCCCGCGCCAGAATCAGAAACACGCCCCAGGCAGGCACCACGCCCATGCCTACTAAGGCCATCAGTGGTGCCATGACCAACAGCTTATCGACTAGTGGATCGAGAAACTTACCCAGCTCGGTGACTTGATTGAGCTTGCGAGCCAGGTACCCATCTAGCCAGTCGGTCCCTGCAAAAATGACAAAGGCAACCACGCTGATCCAACGCCGTATATCGGTCGGATCGAGCAGCGCAATCAGCACAATTGGAACACCCAAAAGACGGGAGACGGTGATCCAGGTAGGAAGATTCATTTTGCTCATCTATTATGCTCACCCATTACTGGGGCTAGTGGTTGTGCGGCTAAGTTCTAGGCGGGCTGTGGTGCTCACTGGGTGCGTAGGAAATGGTGGACTCTACGTAGCTGTAAGGTTCTACGTGAATGGTTGCCCTCGCTGGTCCAAATTCTTCTTCTAGCCGCTGCTCAACTTGCTCAGTGATTTTGTGTGCACTAAGGACGTCTTGGGGCTCAACAATCAGGTGCATGTCGATGAAAACCTGACGACCGAGCAGACCACGGGAGGCGATATTGTGGCAGTTCAGTACGCCAGGGACCTGCATGACGATGGTATGAATGGCCTCAGGTGCGATCGCCATTTCATCTACCAGCCAGGGCAAATTAGCCGACAGGACTACCCAGCCACTGCGAATCACTAAAATAGCTACCGGGAAAGCTAGGACGATATCTAGCCACTGCAAACCGGCCCAGACGCCAATCAAACCCCCTAGTACTGTAATGGTGATCCAAATGTCGCTCATGGTGTGCTCGGCATCGGCAATCAAAATATTGCTGCCCAGCCTTGTGCCGACCCTTCGCTCGTAAAAAGCCACGAAGATATTAACTCCTAGCACCGCCAGCATAATCCACAGCGACAGCGGGCCCATGGTGACAGTATCGCCTCCCAAAATCAGCCGTTCTCCAGCGCCTTTGAGAATCTCAAAACAGGCGATGCCTAAGAAGGCGGCGATGCCCAGCGCGCCGACGGCTTCAAACTTTTGATGCCCGTAAGGATGGTCTCTGTCTGGTGTGGGTGAGGCCAGCTGATTAGTGACCAGCCCAAGGACGTTATTTGCACTGTCGGTGACGCTGTGTAGGGCATCTGCCATCAGACTAAGCGAGCCCGTCCACCAGCCTACAACCGCCTTTAGCACCACGACTAGAACGTTCAGTACTAATGTGAGCAGCAGCACCCGCCGGACTTCAGCTTGATACGTATAGAAGCCCTGCTGCGCGTGATGGTCGTGGTCCAAGTAGTCTTTGGAAGCCATAGTCTCCGGTCTATTTTCTGCTAGCCTATCGCGTTCTGAGACGCTGAAACGATTTACTAAAAAGATCTACAGCCTTAGTCATACTGCTTAAGACATATAGCGCTTGTCGCTATTACTTATCATCCAAGTGCATCTGGCGATAGCTGTATCTCTAAGATGAATCTCTAAGATGAGCACAATAAAAAACCAGCTAAGTCACCAGCTGGTAAATCGGTATGTGATTGTTTAATTGAGTGAATATCGTTGAGAGTATGGTCGTCAGCGTAGTCTTTTCTAAGGCTTGTTGGGGCTTATTAGGGATTATTGGGTTGGGTTTAATTTGGCTAGCTGACGGGTGCTTGCTCGTTAGCTTCTGAAATAGCTTGATTTACCTGCGTAAAGACTTCACGACAGTGATTTTGTTGTCGTAGCGGTAGCTCTTCGTTTTTCACAACTAAATCGATCTTTGCGCCACCCATTTCAATCGTGGGCGGATTAAGCAGTAGCTCTACGGTGGTAAGCTGAGTGAAAGAGACTTGTCCAGGTTTCTCTTTTGCAACAATGTAAACAGGATCTTGATAAACCAGATCAAGACCACAAGCCTTTAGTGCGGTGACTAGGCCTTGGTGGACATCTTCTTGAGGAGCGCCGGTCATAAAAAAATTGGTGTAGCGAGCCATAGCAAAAACAGCGAAAGATAAAGAGAAACATTGGATGGGCAGCGGCTACTTTTGCCGTGCTGCGGTCTCCTAACAGAAGATAGTTGATAGGATACCGCTGATTCTAGGAATAAGGAATAGAAACGGTCAAAGCGGTGTATAAATTTTCGGTGAAGGTCTAGGTAATTTTGGGGGGACGCAAACACCGATGGTAGGAAAACTCATTGTATTTGAAGGGGGTGAGGGCTGCGGGAAAACTACGCAAGTTCAGCAATTATACGGTTGGTTGCTTGGGAGCTCTTTTTTCCAAGTGTTGCAATCTCAGAACGCGGTGGCGGGGGTAAAGCTGACGCGTGAACCTGGTGGAACGACCATCGGTAAAAAGATTCGTCACTTGCTTTTGAACGTTTCAGGAGAGGGCGATGCAGCAATCTTAAGTAAGACTGAATTACTATTATACGCGGCAGACCGGGCACAGCACGTAGAAGAGATGCTCAGACCCTGGCTAGAGGCTGGATATTGGATTTTGTGCGATCGCTACACCGATTCTACGGTGGCCTATCAGGGCTATGGCCGTCAGCTGGATTTGTCTTTAATTAGCCACCTAAATCAAATTGCGACCGGGGGGCTAAAGAGTGATTTGACGCTGTGGCTAAAGGTCTCTCCTGAGGTTGGTTTGGCAAGAGCCAGCGCACGCGGTGAGGCCGATAGAATTGAGCAGGCCAGCCACGACTTTCACCAAAGAGTGAGTACAGGATTTGAAGTGCTAGCAACGGACATTCCGGCGGGACCCGCTGGCGAGCAAGCCAATTTTATGAGCAGCGGACCGACAGTCGTGATCGACGCCGAGCCGTCTATTGAAGACGTTAGTCTTGAGATTCAGCGGGCTGTAAAAGAGCGTTTGGCGCTGTGGTATCCAGACGCTGTCTCGAAAGCTGAGAATAAGGGCTGAGAACAGAGGCTCAGAATAAAAATTGGGAGCAGAATGGGAGAATAAAACTTGAGACCCTTTAAACAATCTTCTGCTCCTATCCAATGCCCCCTATCCAGTTTCTCTCAGTGCCTTTATCCAAATGCTTGAAACCTGTACCTTATTTTTTGTTGAATCTATTGCTTGGGTCTACAGTCCTCACAACAATTTACGTGCAAAGAGGGTTTAATTGAAGAACATGTCTGTTAATCCTTTTGCAGCGCTGATCGGACAGTCACAGGCGGTTGAACTGTTGCAGCGTGTCATCTCTCTTCAGCGGGTGGCGCCAGGCTATTTGTTTGTTGGCCCTGATGGTACGGGTAAGGCTTTAGCGGCTACTGGGTTTGCTCAATTGCTACTACAGTCCGAGCCAGATTTATCTGACGCGGTGCTAGCGGTACTAGCTCGCCGGATTGCAGCGCGTAATCATCCAGATTTGCTGTGGGTGGAGCCGACCTATTTGCATCAGGGGCAGCTGATAACGGCTAGCCAAGCCGCAGAGGCGGGCATAAAGCGTAAAAGTCCACCTCGGATTCGGCTGCCACAAATTCGTGAGATTGCTCGTTTTTTGAGCCGCCCGGCGCTGGAGTCGCCGCGGGCAGTTGTGGTGATAGAGCAGGCGGAGCGGATGGCTGAGGCTGCAGCGAATGCTTTGTTGAAAACGCTAGAAGAGCCTGGAAACGCGACGGTTATTTTGATGGCACCTGACCAGCAGGCGCTGCTACCTACGTTAATCTCTCGCTGTCAGGTGATTCCGTTTCGACGGCTGAGCGGTGAACAGCTAGCGCAGGTGCTCAGTCAGAACGGGCAGCGTGATGTTTTAACCTCAAAAGAGGTCGTGGCGATCGCCCAGGGTTCACCGGGCCGAGCTATAGAAAGCTGGCAACAGCTACAGGCTTTGCCCCCGGAACTACTGGCTAAACTAGAAGCGCCGCCCAATGGGCTGAAAGCCGCGCTAGAGACTGCGAAAGAGATTACGCAAGCACTAGATACTGAAACTCAGCTTTGGCTATTGGACTATTTACAGCATCGCTATTGGCAGCAGGGCTTTAGTTGGCAGCAGGGTGCTAGTCCAGAGGGGGCGCTAGCGTTACTGGAGAAAGCTCGCAGCTACCTGCTGAGCTATGTGCAGCCTCGTCTGGTGTGGGAGGTGACGTTGGCGGGTCTATCGAGTCCGCTTGAAAAGCACTCCTTTACTCGATAAGCTGAAATCTCCTGGCAAATTCTATATCTCTGAAAACCTCTAACCTCTGAAAACCTTTAACCTCTGAAAACCTCTAACCTCTGAACTGAGTCACGCGCTTAAAAATTTAATGACTTTCCCGGAATCATCTACCGCCGCTTCAAAGGGGTCAGTGTTAAGCAAGCCGCTTCTTGTCGGTATTGTTGTCCTGCTGGCTGCCGGTATTGGCCTTACAGCATTTTTGCGATCGCGCGCAGAGCAGCAGCGAATAGCTGAAGAAGAGGCCGCCCGGCCGCTACCCGTTCAAGTTAACGTGGCGGCGCTAGGCAGAGTAGAGCCAGCGGGTGGGGTGATTGAAGTGGCGTCGCCTGAACAGGGGGGTGTGATCAGCGAGCTGCTAGTGAGCGCTGGTGATGCGGTCACGGGCGGTCAAATCCTGGCCTATTTGAACCTATACGAGGTGCGCCTAGCTGAAAGAGACCTGGCAGAGAGTCAGCTCGTTGAGGCGCAGCAGCAGTTAGTCGCACAGCAACAGCTCGGCAGCGCGCAAATTGCAGAGGCGAACACCCGGGTTGACCAGGTAAACTTGCCACAGGCGGAAGCGATAGAAGCACAGAACGCTCAAATCAGAGACTTGCAGGCTCAGCTGAATCTTGAATCTATCGATCTAAACCGATTTGAGAGGTTGGCAGCCCAAGGCGCTATCTCCCAGCAGCAGCTTGACAGCCAGCGAGCGCAGGTGGCTCAAACCCAGCAGAAGATTGCGGCAGCCAAAGCGACGCTAACCCAGCTAGACACAGCCCGTAACGCCAACTTAGATAATGCAGTGGCCCAAGTGAGTGCAGCAGAGGCCGATCTTCTGCTCTCGCAGGCAAATGTGGGCGTGCGCTCAGCTGAGCATAATCTGGCCCTGGCCGAAGCGAGGCTCGCTCAGACGATTATTCGAGCGCCGATTAGCGGGCAGGTGATTGAGCTCTTTGTAGAGCTTGGTGAAAGTGTTGAAAACCGGAGCATATTGTCGGTGGGCAATACGCAAGAAATGCAGGTGGTTGCCGAGGTGTTTGAGACGGATGTTGGCCTTGTGGAGCCTGGCCAATCGGCGACAATTCGCAGCCGCAACGGTGCGTTTGATGAAGTGCTTACTGGCACGGTAGACGAGGTGGCGCTGCAAATATTTAAGAACGACGTGCTCGACGACGATCCGGCTGCGAATGCGGATGCCAGGGTCGTTGAAGTCGATATTGTGGTGGATCAGGCTGAGGTGATTGATGCGCTGACAAACTTGCAGGTGGATGTGGTGATTGATATAGAAGAGTCGGTAGCAGCACCTGACTCGCAGAGTGATCTCGTGCGCGAATCGCGGATTGTAGAGGATTAGGGGATAGAGGTCTAGGGGATGGGGCGTCGGGTTTCGGTTGCCTGGATGAATCTGCTACATGAGCGAACGCGGCTTTTAGTTGCGATCGCAGGTGTTGCCTTTGCCGTTCTCTTGATTTTTATGAATCTGGGCTTTTTAGGCGCGCTGACGGCTACTACCACTAACTTTTACGAACAGTTTAATGCTGATTTGTTTTTGTCTTCCCCAGAGACGTTGGAGGTTAGTACAACGACTGCTTTCCCCCGTGAGCGGCTGTATCAGGCAGAAGGCATTCCAGGGGTATCGCGAGTGATGCCGCTCTATAGCGGCTATGTGCTCTGGCGCAATCCGGATCCGCCTCACACCAGCCGGGCGATGTTTGTGTGGGCCTACAATCCAGACGATCCTGTTTTCCTCATGCCAGAGCTAGAAACGCCCTCCGCTAGACGCATCTTGCAGCAGCCTAATGTTGTTTTTTACGATCTTCGCTCTCGACCTGACTTTGGCTCATCCGAAATCGGTACTGTGACTGAAGCCGCCCGTCGCCAGGTGACGATTGGCGGCAACTATAGCTTGGGCGGTGGCTTTGCTGCTGATGGCACGCTGATTATGAGCGATCAAAACTTCGTTCGCTACCTTTCTCCTCGCCCCCTAGACCTAGTTGACACGGGTTTGATTCAGCTAACGCCAGGGGCCAACCCTGAGCGCGTTGTCAGGGCGTTAGAACAGGCGCTGCCTGCTGATGTAGATGTGTATACCAAAGCCGGTATTATGCTACGCGATCAAACTTACTGGATTAGCTCTACATCGATTGGTTTCATTTTTGGTCTGGGCGTGCTGGTCTCTTTTGTCGTCGGCATTGTGATTGTCTATCAAATTCTTTACACCGATATTCGCGATCATTTACCTGAGTACGCCACCATGAAAGCGATGGGCTATCGCAATCGGTATCTGTTTCAGATCGTGCTGCAAGAGGCGCTGCTGCTGGCGGCAATGGGCTATGTGCCAGGTCTGATTGTCTCTTTGGGGCTGTATGAGCTAACGCTAAACGCCACGGCGGGCAGCCTGCCTGTACAAATGAATCTCTCTCGGGTGGGATTTGTTTTGGTGCTGACGATTTTGATGTGCAGCGTATCGGGCTTAATTTCTGTGCGTAAGGCTCTATCGACCGATCCGGCAGAGGTGTTTTGAGGAGGGTCTACGACTGCTTTGTGAACTTTACCTTTTTGAAACGAGTTCCGCTAGCTTGGCTAAACCTAACGCACGACCGAAAGCGATTTGTCACTTCTCTCGGTGGCGTGGCGTTTGCCGTTTTGCTGATGTTTGTCTTTACAGGGTTTATGAATGCCCTGTACGACTCGCAAATTCAGCTGCTAACCAAGTTGAACGGCGAAGTGATTGTGATTAATCGCCTGAAGAACAATATGTTTGTGCCTGCCTCTTTTGCGCGCAGGCGACTCTATCAGGTCCGCGCGTTTGAAGGGGTTGCAGATGCCTATCCTTTTTATATTAGTGAGGGCGCCTGGAAGAATCCTGAGACAGGTCAGTCTTTTTCAGTGAGAACCCTGGCCTTTAATCTGGGCGATCCAGTTCTCTCTTTGCCCGCTGTGAATGAGTATATTGCTGAGTTACAGCTGCCAAACGCTGCGTTAATCGATACGCGCGTTCGGCCTGAGATTGGGCCTACGGAGGCTGGCATTGTCTCAGAATTAGCGGATCGTCGCATTCGCATTGTGGGGACCTTCGAGCTAGGAACGGACTTTGCTTCTGGCAACGGTAATTTGGTGATGAGCGACGTGAACTTTTTGCGCTATTTTGCCGATCGTGGCCCTGAAGAAGATACCCGCAGCTTTGCAACTGCCGATCTTGGGGTAGTGAAGCTAAAGCCTGGGGCAACTGTAGAGAAGGTCGTAGCCGCGCTTCAGCAGGCGCTACCTGCAGATGTTCTAGTGCTACCCAGGGATGGTCCAGACGGCTTTGTTACCCGAGAGCGACTGTACTGGCAGGAGAATACAAACATTGGATTTGTGTTTACGCTGCTGACGACGATGAGCTTCTTTGTGGGGATTATTTTGGTGTATCAAATTTTGTACACTGATGTAGCAGACCATTGGGCAGAATACGCGACGCTCAAAGCAATGGGGTACAGTAATGCTTACCTGCTGGGGGTGGTACTACAGGAGGCTGGATTTTTGTCTGTGCTGGGATTTTTGCCCGGGTTTGCTGTGAGCTATCTGCTGTACAACGCAGCGGCGGCGGCAACAGGATTGTTCTTTCAAATGACTTCAGAGCGGGTGGTTAATTTGTTTGTTGCGACGTTTGTGATGTGTTTGGTTTCGGGGGTTGTGGCGGTACGTAAGGTGCAATCGACCGATCCGGCGGAGGTGTTTGGTGGATAGCTGATTGGTAATTCTGTTGCAATTTGTTTTGACGATTGAAGCTATGAAAGGGTGCATATGGTGGCAACTATCTCGGAGCAGAATTCGGTCTCTGTCGCTAAAGAACTAGCGATTAAAATCGAGCATCTCAACTTTTATTTTGGAACAGGAGAACTGCGTAAGCAGGTGCTTTTTGATATCTCTTTGGATTTACCGAAAGGGCAGATCGTGATTTTGACAGGACCTTCTGGTTCTGGTAAAACAACCCTGTTGACGCTGCTTGGGGCGCTTAGAACGCTGCATGAGGGAAGCCTGCAGGTTTTGGGAAAAGAGATTGTTGGGTTGCCGGATAAGGCGCTGATTCCTATTCGCCGCAACATTGGCTTTATCTTTCAGGCTCACAATTTGTTCGAATCGCTTAGTGCCAGTCAAAATGTAGAAACGTCGGTGGAGCTGACGCGCAATATTGGTGAGAAGCGGCAGTTAGCAGTTGATATGCTAGGCCAGCTAGGGCTATCTGACCGGGTTGATTACAAGCCGAACGCGCTCTCGGGTGGGCAAAAGCAGCGGGTAGCGATCGCCCGAGCGATGGTCAATCGCCCTAAGATTATTCTGGCTGATGAACCGACCGCCGCCCTAGATAAAGCCTCTGGTCGAGATGTGGTAACCCTGATGCGCCATTTTTGTGAGGAAGCGGGAACAACGGTGCTAATGGTTACGCACGACAATCGTATTTTGGACGTGGCCGATCGCATTATTAATTTGGTGGATGGTCGTCTAGAATCAGATTCAGATCTAGAGACTCAGACGTCTAGGATCTCATAAATAAATAGAGTTTCTAACCGAGCCCTTCAAACCTTTGTCGCCCTTAAATTTGCCCCAGAACCCGTTTGCGATTTCTGCCACCTTTTTACCGGCTACCTCTTTACCGGCTACCTCGCAGACTCAAACAGCTGAGCTGAACCCGGTGACCTGGTGGTTTGTTTGCCAGGGCTCGAACCTATTGGTTTTACCCACGGAAAAAAAACAGGCAGCGGCAAAAGCGACAGAGAGTTGGGTTGTCCCCCAGGCAGTCAATGCAGAAGCGCTCGGCCTGAAGCCACTGCGCAGCCAGTTTCTAGGGCACTTAAGCGGTCAGCCCTGTGTCGCTGTAGAAGTGGCTGCTGAGAGTGGTTTGCCAGCGGGCATGGACTTTCAGTATCTGCGATCGCTCCACGGTCAGCTACGAGAAGATTTATTTGCGATCGCTGCTAGAGCGGTTCAAATTATTGAGTGGGATCGTACCCACCAGTTCTGTGGCCACTGCGCTACGCCGACGATGCAGCTGCCTACAGAACGAGCCAAGCGTTGCCCTAACTGCAATTTTCGTCAGTACCCACAGCTGTCTCCAGCGGTAATCATGCTGATTTACAAAGGCGATGAGCTTTTGCTGGCTCGCGCCCCTCGATTTAGGGCGGGTATGTACAGTGTGTTGGCTGGCTTTGTTGAGCCAGGAGAATCTCTAGAAGAAACGGTTGCCCGTGAGGTGCGTGAAGAGGTCGGTGTGGAAATTAAGAATATTCGCTATTTTGGCTCTCAGCCCTGGCCGTTTCCTAAGTCGCTAATGATTGGTTTTATTGCTGAGTATGCCAGTGGCGTCATTACGCCAGATCCGGTAGAAATTGAAGAGGCGAGCTGGTTTCAAAAGGACAGTCTGCCCCCCGTACCTGGTGAGCTGAGTATTGCGCGTAAGCTAATCGACTGGTTTGTTACCCACGGCTGAGCCGTCTTCAGCATGTTGCTGCCGAAAAGCTGACTGGCGATGCCCTGTCTAGTGAAGTGTAGGTGGACATACATCGCGCCGATTTTGGTTGAGTGAGCGATGAGGGCTGCGATCGCAGCGCCGCAATATGAGACATATCATCGGTGGTTGCCAGTCGGATTTAACGTCCATGCCTACCAAAATCGCAATATCTGTCGCGGTTGCAACGAATACAGAGTGACCTCGTTAAAATACTCAACAATATGGCGATCTCCCTAGTGAAAAATTACCTCAACTAACTGAAAGTCGTAAAAATACTGAACGTTGTGTAATTTTTCTAATATTGTATTTTAGTAGATTTTATGGATTTTCTATGCGTGTTGAACCTAGCTGTGTCAAGGGTTACGTCTGATTTTGATATATACGTAAGTAGGTTCTCTATCACAGCTAAGTAATTGTCTGCTATTTCATAAACCTATAGTGAAGTTTGCCTGTACCACCCAGATGCACCCAAGGAATCGTTGATTATAGGTATGTAGCGAATTGAGTAATTCGTTCATCAGACAATTTCGATTTGCCGGTCGATATTGTGCCAGATGCGATATTCTCAAGCGCTCAGCGGTGTTTCTACAGACTTTATTCATAGATGGATAGGTCTGTTTGACTGGTTCATTTTTTTCTTGGATTTCAATCTAATGTCCTTACGTAAAGCTATACACAGGTTGGCAGCTGTTTGTGCCACCTCTACAGTTTTGCTTTCGCTCTCTAGTGTTTCGGCTAAAGCGGCTTCGTTTAACCTTTCCTACCAGTTTCGCAACGGCACGTCACTTTCGGCGCTGCTCGATGGTGATGTAGAGGAAAACGGTAACTTTGTCTCTATTAATTCTCTAGAGTCAGCCACGTTGATTGATGGTTCTGGTACCTCATTGGACTTTGATCCTATGGGTCTGAACTTTAAATCCACTGCATTGACTTTAGACGGTGGTTTCGCCAAGCTCTCAGCAGGCGATGCAGATCTTAGAGAAGACGACGCTGTTGGCTTCAAGCTGTTTAACAACGCCAACGTCAACGGTAGAGACTTCTCCTTCGCAACGCTTGTTTACCAGAATAGCGAAGGCAACAAGGTCCGTTTGACAGATGCGTTTAGCTACAATGCTTTCTCGCTTGAATCTAGAGACATTCCTGAAAATTCTTCTGTAGGTGTTTTGCTCACTGCACTAGCTGGCATGGGCCTAGCTGCTGCAAAGAAGCACAGTGCTCAAAAAGAAGCCTAGTTTCAGGGCTGGAGCAGGACGAATTTGTTCCGCTCCTCGTCGCAAAAAGGCGGTGAAGATCCAAAGATCTTCACCGCCTTTTTGTATGGCAACAGCTGTCATCGCTGAGATGGCTGTCTTTTTACGGGTCTTTTTGCTGCACGTACTAGGTAGCGCATGCTTTACGTTGTCTACGAAAGGTAGTAGCTAGGTTCAAGGCTAAAGGGAAGAGAGCTAGTGGAGAAGAGCTGATGGAGGAGAGCTGGTCGCTATCAAGGTAGAATTCGCTGTGGGGGAAGCTACACAGAAGTTACATATCGTAAGAGGTGGGTGCGTGGCAGATGGAATGAGCGCTCTAGGGTTGGCACTGGCCGTAAGCCTGGGTGTGGTGCATGTATTTGCTGGACAATCGACTTGGATTACGAAGATTCCTCAGAATTTGTGGACGTCTTTTGCGGGTGGGATTTCTATTACCTATATTTTTTTAGATATTTTTCCAGAGCTTAATCAAGCTCAAACGGAGATAGAGCGCAGTGGAAATATGTTGGTTCGCTACTTTGAGCACCATGTTTATTTGCTGGCGCTGATTGGGCTGGCGCTATTTTATGGATTGGAGAAGGTGGCTTTGCGATCGCGCCAACGCAATCAAGAAATGACTGGAGAAAATGCGACCGAACCGGGCATTTTCTGGCTACATATTTCTTTCTTTTCACTCTACAACGCGCTACTGGGCTACTTGTTTAGAGAGTCTGCTGTTCATGGCCTGCTTGACTGTATTGTTCTATTCTTTGCGCTAGGTCTTCATTTTTTGGTCAATGATGTTGATTTGCGTCAGCATCACCGTAGGGCTTACGACCGTGTTGGTCGCTGGATACTGGCAGCCGCCATTGTGACTGGATGGACGGTGGGCCAGGCAACACATTTTAATGAGGCTGTGATCGCGGCTATTTGGGCACTGGTCGCAGGCGGTGTGATTTTCAATGTGCTGAAAGAAGAGATGCCCGAAGACCCAGATAGTCACTTTGGTCTGTTTACAGTGGGAGCGATTACCTACGCTGTGATTCTCTCTTTTTAATTTCTGTTGTTGTCAGACCCTATGAACGGGTAGCTTTATCCCTGCATATAGCGCCTGCATCCCTGCATCTAGTGCCTACGCCATTTAGGCAAGCTCAATATAAGGTAGTTTAAGGAGAGCGAGACTGACGCTGAACTGCTTAATGCCAGCCTGAGTGTTGTTAATGCGAGCCTGGAGTGTTGCTATAAAATTTGACTGTGAGACCTGTATACGAGAGCTATGATAGTCACTGAAAAACTGGTGTATGAGAGTGAACTGGGCCCGTTTGAAGGCACCGTTAGCTGGAGCAATGCGCAGACAGGACCTCGACCTGCGGTGATGGTGGCTCCGACGTTTAGAGGGCAGTCTGCTTTTGAAACACAGAAAGCGGAGCTGCTAGCAGAGATGGGCTATGTGGGCGTGGCCATAGATATTTATGGACAGGGTAAGCGAGCTTCTACGCCGGAAGAGGCAGGCGCACTAATGGCAGTCGTCGATAGCGATCGCCCTTTGTTGCTAAAACACATGCAGCTGGCTTTGGACACGGTGCGACAGCTACCACAGGTAGACGAGGCGCAGATTGCCGCGATTGGTTTTTGCTTTGGTGGAAAGTGCGTGCTGGATTTAGCGCGTTCTGGCGCAGATATCTCTGGTGTTGTGAGTTTTCATGGCGTCTACGATCCGCCTTCATGGGCGGTTGCTGAGAAGATTTTAGCCTCGGTGCTGGTACTGCACGGCTGGGAGGATCCACTTGCACAGCGTGAGGCTACGGTAGCGCTGGCCGATGAGCTGACGCAGGCTGACGCGGACTGGCAAATCCATATGTACGGCAGCACGGCCCATGCGTTTACCAATCCTTTAGCAACAGCACGAGCGGACGGCATGTTTTTTAATCCATTGAGTGCCGATCGTGCCTGGAAAACGATGCGAGATTTTCTTGTAGAACAGTTTGCTTAAGCAGTTTGTCTGGTGCGGTGGTTGATAGGCGCTTGCCGCTTAGCTGATTTCAGAAGCCAGTCTTGGCTATATCTGGCTACTTTGGGCGACAGCGTATTTCAGGGCACGTGTACTTTAAATATTTCAAGAAAATGTTTAAAGAAACTCTGATGTAAAGTTGAACAACGCATATCATTGTCCGGAATGCAACTCTCCAATTGGGAATCTTGTAGACATAGTACGTTTATTTGATTCTACCTATGGAAAGACTAATGCCGATTATCCTGCCCGTTTTCTTTGGCCTAGTCGCTGGGATTAGTCACGGTCTGGTTTCTGACTATGTGAATGCACCGACGTCTTTAAGCCAAAAGGTGACTCAGCCTTTCCTTGGGCAAACGTTGAACGATTGACCTTGTAAAAGTCGTTCTGTAAAAGTTACCAGCGGCTGGTTTTTTCAACATTTGGCGATCGCACAAACACCATCAGCATTACCACGATGGGCGCAAATAGACAGCACGCATATAGGCCGCTCGTATACGACCCGGTTACTGATTGAGAATTTGCGAGCAAAGAAGGCCCCAGCGCGCTGGCAATGACAATAGCCATCATTTGTACGCCAGCGATCGCGCCCAAGTGCTTTCTGCCAAAAAATCTAGGTAGCACGACAGTTGATAGCGTGCCAAAGCATCCACCGCTTACGCCCAAGCCTACTACAGCTGGGACAATCATTCCTATTGTGTCTAGATTGGCGATCGCGGCAATTCCGATAGCCTGAAAGGTCATCATGAATATAAACAGATATTGGATGCGGACGCGATCGCATGCCAGCCCAACCCCATATCCTACCGCTGTGGATACGACTGCAATCGGCACAAAAATTCTCACAATATCTGCTTCGGCAATGCCCATCTCTGTACCGATGCTGACAATGTTGAACGTGATACCTGTAATAGAAAGTGCCTGAGAACAAAAGGCCAAGGTAACTGCCCAGAACACGACTGTACTGATAGCCTGCTGACGGGTAAATCCCCAAATGGCTTCTTCAGGTTTCTCTTTTTCGATGCTGACGATATCTGTTGTTTGTTTTATTTCTGTTTTTGCGATTTCTGTTTTTGCGATTTCTGTTTTTGCGATTTCTGCTGGTCTGATTTCTCCGTCCATTCGCAGTCCACAGATTTCAGGATTATCGCGAAACAAGAGCCAGCCTACGGTGCTCATGCCCAGCCCGATGATGCCGCTGAGGATCAGCCAGGTGCCTCGCCACCCCAGCGCTGCGATCGCTTGACTGAAGAAGTAGGGCGCAATAGAAAAGCCTGATGCAATAAAAACACCTTCAATCCCCGAGACCTGACCGCGCCTTTTATCGAACCATTTCCCCAAGGTGGTGCGACTGGTCATGGTGAGCATGCCCTGACCGCAAAATCTGAGACTGACAAAGCCAATGACTAGTAGAACGGCGGCGACTTCAGGTGCGATAGGCGGTGTGATTGTTTCTGTGGTCGAAACTTGGGGAAAGGGGAGGAGGGCCGTAAAGAAAATAGCTAGGCGATCGCACATGGCCAGGTAGCCCAGCGTGAGTCCTAGCCCGACAGCTGCTAACACGATGACTCGTCGTGCGCCCAGTCGGTCTAGCAGCTTGCCGCCAAACGGTAGCAAACAGCCACTGGTTACCGTGCCTACCAGGTACGCGTTGGCTAGCTGTAGCCGCGATAATCCTGTTGCGGCAATCAGATGGTCGGTAAATACGCTCACGCCAATGGTCTGGCCAGGAATGCTGGTGAGCACACCAAAGACGCTCGCGACCAGGATAATCCAGCCATAAAAAATTGGAAACTTAGCCGGTGAAAAAGGGAAGTTAGGCCGGAAGATAGATGCTTTCATTAAGAAAATGCCTGGCCTATGCGGCCGCAGGAGAATAGATGCGACAACTGACAAAAGCAGATAAAATTCTACGTAGTCAATCAAGTCTTACACTATGACAGATAACTCTCCTAACGCTTCTGCTGATGCTACCTTGGGCAGAATGTTGCTCTCTCACAATTTCACTTTGCCAGAAGCAGAGGTACACCCGCTCAACAGAGAAGAATTTGCTGACGTTTTTGTCAAAGGGCTGAGTGACGTCGCTGGTATTGAGAGTGCACCGATTGATAACCCTCACTGGGTTGTTGAAGTTAGCTACAGTTCAGAGAAATATACGCCGACAGCGGTAGGCCAGCAGTGTGCAGACGTTTTGGCCGAATACCGGAAAACGCGCGGTGCAAAAGGCTTCACTGTGATGGCCTTAGGCGGTGTGAAAAACACCCCTGCGACCGGTCCTTCTCCTTCTTTACAAACAGGTGAATGGGGCGTTGATGTTGTTGAAACGCGCGATCCAGAAGAGTTTTTAGAAGAGATTAATTGGGATAAGCTAGCGGGCGCGAAACCCACTGAGGATATTTTTAGAATTGACTGTGCTGTTTAGCCAGTCCGTTAGCGCTTGAGGAGGCAAGGTTTCGCGCGTTCTTTTCATACAATCAGCTAACTGCATAGCCGGAAAATACGTAGAACTATTGCAGAAGGCTAATGTACTTGCCGGAATTCTTTTCTGAACTCTTTAAATTGATCACGCTAATTGCCTACTACTATGTTGGCTAGTTGATGCTCGATTAATTTATTCGAATTAGATATGGCACTTACAAACAAAATTCAGGATGCGGCTGTCAAAGATGCGATCGCTCACGACTGTGCTCAGTTGATCGATCAGCAGGTCTCTGCCAAAAGTGGTCTTTCTGGTATGGCGCTAAAAGCGGCCTACGGCGTGATTAAAGGTATCGGTTCTAATTACGTTCCCGGTGCGATTAAGCGACTTTTGCCCGAGGCCTGTGCGGCGATTGAGCCTATATGGGAAGAGGGCGTTGCTAAAGGCGAGCCGGTGGCACATATGAGTAATCAACGCGATCGCGCTGCTGATTTGATCCTTGGCGCGACCGATGCGCGTATTCAAAGAGCCGGTAGCGGCATCATCAGTGGCACCTACAACAAGCTGCGCAAGTCTATCAAGTCAGATGTTGTTGAGGCAGTGCCTGAAGTCGCTCAAATTTTGTACCAGCACGTCGGGTAACAACACCTTTTAGCTTTACCTTTTAACTTGTAAGACTAGCTTTAGACCCAGCAATTCCAAATTCCAACTAACAGACAGTTATAGTAAGCAGCTGCCAACGAA
>CALDSK010000235.1 GCA_937911865.1 uncultured Synechococcus sp. | reverse complement strand
CCTAGATTCATACCAATCCTGCCACCAACGCATATCCCAATATGCAAAAAGAGCGCCTGAAATAGTCAAAGAATATGAAGCGCGATTTCTGCGCCCTTCGTATAGGCAATAACCGGCGTATAGCAATGAGCCAACAGCTGCGAGCTTCACTAACTCCATCACATTATCCTCCGTGATCGCTGAATCTCGTTAGAAGCTACTCTCTGTAGGTTTTGACCTAAAAGGAGAAGCAATCGTCCGCCTTCATACTGTGGATCGCCATGCTCAAAAAGAGCGCTCATTAAAACCTCAAGCAGTTCGCGCTGCTCAGACAAAGGCAGCAATTTTGCAGCATACTCAACCCTTACGAGATCTTTGGACTTTAGCTCAGTTGCTTTGTTTACAGAATTCACCAGAAGCGGGCTCCGTTTCAAATGATTATTTATCCTCTGCTCATACGCGATCCCTAGATTCAAAGAGGCTCAGAGACGCCCTCTCCAGCAGACATCATGCTCTTGCCCGCTGCGGCTAGGACTTGACCGATGTCGCTAAAGGACACAGCCGAAGATAGTTCCGTGAACTTTGCAGGGTCTGGAGCCGAGGACCATGCTGACGGAACTGGCAGAGCAAACAGTCTGCCAAAGAAATATCGCTTCATATCCTCCGGCAGAGCATCAATAATTCGTTGTAGAGTCCGAACTTGTAAGTCACGCTCACCGTGTCTAAACTCCGATATAGCAGCCGGACTGACATTGGCACGGTCAGCGACCTCAGAAGCACTCAGCTTTGGCTTGAACACCCGCAGCGTTTCATGCAAAGCAATATGTATCTCCATCACAAAAAGTCATACACTTTTTACTTTTCAAGAATTATTCTAGCCCGATCATAGAATTTTATGCCAATAGTCGATATCTTTTTTGAGAGAAATCCGCTAATTCATCACTAAAAGTTTACTAAGTATCTATCTTCGTGGACAGGTGTATATCATATAGTTGAATTGCTTACCTGAAACGAGCACTACGGTGCTTGCCAATCGTCATGTACCTGCGCTGAATATTATGGACTTTGAACGTGCGATCGCCTTTGTAAGGGAAAAAATCAAAGGCCAAGGCACTGAGCTTTCTGCACTGGAGGAAGTCGTGCTTGAAGCAGCGTGGAAAGATGTCACCTATGAGCAAATCGGGCAAGCCCGTGACATCAATCCAAACACGCTCAAGTCTTATGCGTCAGGTCGGATATGGAAAAGCCTCAGCGCACTTTTGAACCAAAAGGTTAGGAAGAAATCATTTAAGAAAGCACTGACAGAGGCCATCGAGTCTGGTCAGCTAACTGTCACCAAAACTGCTCATTTGGCAGAGAAACCTAAACACAGTCAGCAAACTAGCGGAGGCGCTGTTTCTATAGTTGGCGCAAAGCTGCCTGAGACAACCGAGTTTTACGGTAGAACCAGTGAGCTGAGTGACTTGAAAAAGCTAGTTGAGTCGTATGCTTGTGTTCTTCTAATCGGCGTTCAAGGCATTGGAAAAAAGTCCTTAGTTTCCAAGCTCATCCAGACTCAAGAATTTCCATTCTCAAAAGTACTGTGGAAGCCGCTGCACCATAATCCAGATGCCGATAGGCTGGAATCAGAGTTGCTAGAGCTGTTAGATGGCCCAGAAGATAGCCACTCTCTCATTCCCTATCTCAGAAAGAACAAGCATCTGCTGATTTTAGACGGACTCGACTCAATTCTTGAGCAAGAAGGTGACTTAAGAACAATTGACTCGCGCTACGTCAGCCTTGTAAGAAGGATCGTAGAGGAAACACCCTCTCAGGTAATCTGCATATCAGAGGAACCCATTGAAGACTTCGATGTCTTAATCCTAAGGGGAGATGCTATCTCGTACACACTTCGCGGGTTAAAGGCAAACGACGCCGAGATGATGTTTGATAGTAATTTTGGCATCAATGTAGAAGAAGTCGTTGAATCAGTAGGCGGTAATCCCTTACTGCTAAAACAAATATCCGCTTGGTCGAAAGAGAGCGTGCAGATAGATCCCAGTCTCGTCAACAGAGCTACTGTTCAAAGAGGAGTGGTTAAGAACTGGCATGAGCAGGTGCTTGCCAGTGACTATTTATCTGAGTTAGACAGACAGTTGCTAGATGCGATCGCCCAATCCGAAAATGGCATACCCTACTCCCAACTGCTTACCCAGTATCCCGATGCTGCTCACCGAATATCCAGACTATTAGCCATGGGACTTGCCAGCCAGAAGATAGAAGAGTCAGGCATACCGAGTATTGAGGTCAACTTCTTCTTCAGAAAACACCTCCTTGCACATAGCTAATCTGTCCAGCTAACTCATCCAACCAAGTTCCTACAGCGCTAGCGACCCGATGTGATCCAATGTATAAACACTCAATGCCTCAATGTCATTGAGCATGAAGATAAATCCTCCCCTACAAGCCACCCATCTACCTGTCCAAAATGCGGCAGTCAGCTGATTATCGATGGCAGATTTCAAGCTGTAAAGCTGCTGAGTACTCCCGACAATCTCTGGTCACCCGCCGAAGACCAAACCTTTGAGGCAATCGAACTCTCAACTCAAGCAAACGTAATCCTGAGGGTTGTTCATTCTAATAATCCTCGTTTAACCACTTCGCTCATGGAAGCGGTTCTGGCGCTGAGACAGGTTCATGCGATCGCCCCCAACCCCGGCATCGCCCAGCTCATTAAAGAGAAGGCGTACTTCACGTTTCAGATGTCACCAGACCAGACAGAGCCAGAGCAGACAGAAGCCCACGCGATGGTGACTCAAAAAGTAGAGGGACTACCCTTATGCCAGTGGATTGAGCACCACGGGGCACTTCAACAAGAGCTTGCCTTCGTTTGGCTCAAACAACTCGTAGCTAGCGCTGACGCACTTCATGAGCAAGGCTTTTTGCACAGGGATATCAAGCCTGACAACGTAATAGTCACTCCCCGACAGCAGCTGGTGCTCATAGATTTTGGATCACTATGCCGCATCGATCCAAGAAGAAGCACCAACTTGCAGATCAAGCAAGGTACTGAAACCTACCCCGTCGCTGGAACCTACGGATACATGCCGCCAGAGCAGTCAGAAGGCAGGCCGGAGTCATCTTCTGATTACTTTGAGATCGCCCGCACTATCATCCATGCGCTGACAGCAACACATCCTTCAGACTTAGAACAGCAGTCCAACGGTGCAGTGAAATGGCGACACTTAGCACCGCAGGTATCTGAACTATTTACTGAGTTTCTCGACCGTCTAGCAGCACCTAATCATCTTTATCGCCCGTCCAGCGTCAAAGAAATCGTTGAATATATCGACGATTTACCAAACAGAATTGCAGCAGATCAAAAACGCAAACGTAGACAGAAACTTAAAAAGATCGCTACGCCTATTTTGCTAGCGGTGAGCATTCCTCTAGCGCTACTAGCAGGAGCAGCTTGGTCAAGAATCAACACGCAAAACAGAGTCAATAGGCTTTTTTCTGAAGCTAATCAGCTCATCTCGCTCAACCAGCCTGAGCAAGCAATCCCCATTCTTCAAAGCGCCTTAGAGTTACAACCTGAAGCTGCTGAGATTATATCTACGATAGCGCTCGCCCAATCCCTATCAGGAAACAATACCGCTGCTGTAGCAGGCTTTGAAGAGGCACTGAACCTAGAGCCTGATAACCTGTTTATTCGTTTCAACCTCGCCAATGTCTATGAGCAGGTAGATATGGAACAGGCGATCGCCAACTACCAAATAGCTGTCAAAGAAGAATCGCCCATCCAAGCAGCAGCGGTAAATAATCTGGCCAGAGTCTACCTAATGACAGGACAATTGGAGAACGCAAACGATATTCTTAGCAATCAGGCAGCAACCGAAGATAACCTCACCCAGGCTGCGCTGCTTAAGAATCGCGGTTGGCTTCAGTTTGAGCTAGGGAAAGAGGTACAAGCTCAAGCATTGCTCAATCAATCAATCGAAATCATTCCAACTAGGCCAGATGCTTACTGTCTTCTCGCGATCATTACAGCAAACGAAGACGACCGAATCACCTGCATCAGCCTACCAACACCTAGCGACCAACCAGAGGTTCAGCAGTGGAAAAATCAACTGAGCCAAATGTCAGATCGATCCAACTCGTAAGTAATATTACGGATGCATCTCCATATTTTTTCACTGGATCGCTACAATTAGGAAAAGACTGCGCATCTACATCCCCTGAACTGACAAATTTAAGGACATACCATCAGATTTAGAATTCGATGCTTGCTAGAAATTCTTTACTAGGGCTTCCAGCGCTGGTGTTCTTCTATGCTTTTAGCAGCACCCTACCAGCATCTGCACAAAGCCTACCTGCTTGCGACCCCATTGGAAGGATTACAAACGGCTCAAGTCAAAACTACAGGCGCGGCCAAGTCGTCTGTAGCGGCGCAGAGATTCAAGCACCTGATGAGGTTCAGTTTCTCTGCTTTTTAAACGGCGTAGTAGTTCCTCTGACGGGGCAAAGCGTTACAGTTACAGCCGATACCTGTAACGTTGAAAGTACAGCTGCAATGCCAACCACTCGCACCTGCAATAGGACAGGGTTAGGCAGAGTACTATGCCTCATCCCGAAAGGGCCAGACGAACAGTTCCAGGTGCTCGCCCCCATTGCGGTCAGCAGCATTCCTAGACCAACGATCTCTTGGGAGCGCGTAGCAGACGCAGAATCCTACACAGTCAGCGTCATCGGCTCAGATATGAGCTGGCAGACAAGCGTTGAGGCAGAACATACTGAGCTGATTTATCCAGAAGAAGAGCGATCTCTAACCGCTGATAATGCCTATGAGGTGCTAGTCGTTGCGAACCGTTCGCAAGAACCTCTAATTGCTTCTAGAGTTGTCAATATCAGAGATGTAGGCAACGAGGTAATCAGCTTCTTACCCAAACAAATAGAGTCCAGTAAGACGGGCAAAGGCACTGCTCTATAATTACATGACCGAGCGAATTGCTCTTGGAGGGCTAGCACCCTCGGCAACTGCCGCCATCACCAGCTGATAGAGTTTTGGGATATCAACTTCGAGAAAAAACAGACTAGATTCTGCTTGATTGTAACCCTCAGGCGCTAAGACAAAGATTGCTAAAGCATCCCCTCGAATCAGCCACACTTCAGGAATTTCAAAAGGTATGTAGTCTTCGATATTCGTAAAATTAGTCACATCTACTTCAACCGCAATATCAGGTGGCGGATCAATGGCTAGATCAATCCGACTTTTGCCGCTTACGGCTGCCCAGTTGTTTACCCAAAAACAATGGTCAGGTTCAATACCTGCCTGCTCAGGAACCTGCAGGGTGATGGGCGTCGTACGAACGTAATCACGCTGCTGCTGGTTGAGAATGGCAACAATGAGATCAGCGACAATGGCATCTAGCTGTCCGTGCTTAAAGGTTGGCATCTTGAGGGTCAAGTATCCATTGGCATACTTAAGGCGCGGGGTACTGCGATTACCTCGGTTAGCAACCAGCTGCTGGTACTCTGCCCAAGTCATGGGAATAGTTGCCACTGAACCATCTGGTAAAGATTTGATGGGCGCAATTGCAATCATTATCTCTGCACCAAAGCCGTTCTACTTCATTATCCAATTATAGGCCGTTTGATTCAATCAGAAGGAATGGAGCCCAATAGAAGGGATGACTAAAAGCGCTGCTCTGTAGCAGTGTT
>CALDSK010000234.1 GCA_937911865.1 uncultured Synechococcus sp. | reverse complement strand
GATATGGAAGATCCCTACGTGGTACAGATGACACAAGGACCAGATGAGCAACTGTATTATGTCAACTTAGTCAACGGAACTGTTAAACGCTGGACGTTTGAGTAAGGCTGAGCGGAACAATATAATCTAGCCGCAGCGAAATTTCTATGCTGCGGTTAGGAATATCTCTCCAACTGGACTACGCTAGTTCGCCTATACACTTTGGTCGCATACGAGTAGACCATCGAGAAGGCAGCTCTCAAAGCGCTATTCAGTATCTCTATGCTTCTAAGACTGCATTTGCAGAAACCTGAGCCAGTAATGCTGTAATCACTGACTTAACCTTATCTGAACCAAGAATTTGCTTTAACTTTTGCCTAAGTTCATCGACACTCTTACAAACAGAATTCTGATCTTTACCAGTCAGATCGATTACGGTCACAGGATAGATACTGATCGGATATTCAACCTTTACGATGTTATAGATGTAATTATTGAGTGACGGAACCTTGATACGTAGAACAGCAGAAAAATGCTGCTTGTGACGATCACTCAGCGCGGCTTCTCCAATCAAAGAGCCATCCGTAGCGTCTGTTAGCAACGAGCCCTGCTCTTTCAAAATCTTATTAGGCAAATCTGGGAAATCGGTCGGTGTTGGAATTTCGCCCCAAAAGCTTTCGATATTAGACATTTATACGTCCTGTTATTCAGTAGCTAATCCAATCATAATAGGCAGATGCTCAGAAAAGTAACCGTTGATTCTGTCACCCGTCAGGAGCTGACGATCGCCCACTTCGGTTAGTACTTGGAGAGCCTCTTTTCGGTAATAGGGAAGAAGTTCGGGGCGAATAAGAACCTGATCAAACATGTTCCAGAAGAGCTCACGATTCTTGAATCCTTGATAGTAGTAGGTTCCAGGTGGACCCTGAGAGCCGTCGCCGAGCTTTCCCCACATAGGGTTATAAAAATATCGCCTCTCCACCTGCCTGACTTTTCTCATTTTCCTCTCTGCAATAGACTGAGCCATAACGCTATGAAATGAGTCAGCATCAACTAGACCACCTTCAAATGGATTCATATTAAAGTCTCCAATCACAAGCGTTCGTTCATGACCAACACTTCGCTCGGCTTCCTCTATCATGCGAGTAACTAATCTAGCCTGAGAAGATTGTTCCTCTCTATCCACATACAATTTGCTAGATAAATGAACACCTGCTAGCAGCAGAGACATCCCCACAGGCGGACGAATTTCTCTAATAGAAACGCCATAGCTGTCGGCTACTTGTCGCACCGACTCTGGAGGATACCGAAAGAAAAACTTTATCCTGCTGGAGAGTTCGTTAAAAGGCGCAATGTAAACCGTTTCTGTCTCCCGGCGGAGAGAACGCTGAATTTCAACATCTGGCATGTGAGACTCCGCCAAAACCAAAATATCTACCTCGTGAGCGTTACAAAGTTGTGCAACTTCTTCGCACAGCGTTCTCCGGTTTAAATTCCAAAATAAAGCGACCGGCATATCTTATATTCGCAGCAAAAACTAAAATCCTCAACGATTCCTAGCTTAGTGCAGCAAGGTTGTTAGCCCAGCGTTTTAAGCACCATAAGATCTTGCTTGATCCGGTCTAAACCAGACTTTGTACCCTGTTTGTCGTAGGCATCTCCTGCTTTCAACAAACTTCTTAGCGCTTTGTCGTTGTCGCCAATGTTGGCGTAGGCCAAGCCCAAATTGTGAAAACCCTCCGCACAGGTTGGCTCTGTGTCTAATACTTCAGTAAACTGCTCAATCGCCCCGCGATAGTCGCCGGCTTTGTAAGTACCCACCGCACCCACAAATTTCGTTAGGGCTTCGCTCGAAATTGCCAGCGACGGTTGATCAATCACCGCATCAGGAAAGGGAACCTGCTCAATCGGTTTCCGGTAAGCACTCACCATGGAAACTATCGCAAAGCTCGTCGCACCAACGACGACAGCAGCCCAGATCAAAAAATCAGGTGTTTCCATAGCAATCCAAGATTCAACGAAGAACGTCCAAGAAGCTGCTGCCAAGGAAGCTCAACCTCTTGTGCCCTTTACAGAGCTTTACAGAGCATTCGTAGGTCCGTCAAGTCTCTGTAGCTCCCTTGCGTCCTTCAGAGAAAGCGCAGGGGCCTTTGAAAGAAACTGGTCTTGGAATATCAATAAAAATTGATGTATCTGTTCTTCAAAATTTATCAGAAATAATACGGAAACCTGTCTGAATCACGTACATTGAGCTGAACTATAAGAAGTACGACACAAAGTACACTAGCGCAGTTATTGAGAACAAACTGTCAACGATAATTGCCGCGACCACTTTAATCTTTCGAATCACGTGTGCACTATGCCTATTCCCTTTCCTGGTATGAACCCCTATCTGGAGCACCCAGACCTTTGGCCTACCGTCCATCAACGGTTTGTTATTGCCCTATCCGAAATTCTCAAACATCGTTTACCCGCAGCTTACCGAGTGCGTCTGAAAGAACATCGATATCAAGTGAGCGGTGAGGATTCTCTTGTAGTGGGTGCGCCTGGTTTAGACTGGGGCCAAGATACTCAAACGCTCACTGATCATAGCTCGCCGCTGTCTGGCCCGATCAATACGCCCAAAACAGCAGCGATTCAGAAAAACACAACCCACCTAGCGCATAAAGCTCGCGGTATTACGCCCCGTCCTATTTCAGTTTTGGTGCCAGTACCGCAAAAAATCCACGAAACCTATCTAGAGATTGTGAACGACGCCGAAGAGATTGTGACGGTCATTGAAATTCTCTCTCCCAAAAAGAAACGGCCCGGGCGAGGCCGCGACCTTTATGAACGTCAGCGAGAGGCCATTTTTGGTAGCGACATTCACTTTATTGAAATCGATTTGCTCAGAGGCTGGGAGCCTTCGTCTATCTATGGCCCGGACGAGGCCGGTGACTATCGGATTTTGGTTAGCCGGAGTGAGCAAAGGCCAAGAGCACAGCTGTTTACCTGGAATGTTTTAGAGCCTATTCCGGCCATTACGCTGCCACTGACGGGAACAGATGAGCTGTTGATAGAGTTGAAACCTGCGCTAGATCAGGCGTGCGATCGCACCGATCTCCTCGTCAACTACCAGCAACAGCCACTGCCGCCTTTACGATTTGAAGAAGCCCTCTGGCTAGAGACCTTCTTGCAGCAAGTTGGCATGCGCCCCTGTGCCTCCTAGCCCGCACTCTAATAAGCCAGTACTATATAATATTCCCTCAAGTGCCACGCCCCCTTCAGGCACTGCTGGGTCTCCTCTTATTTGCTCTCTCTAGTTCGCGCGCTCTGGCCCGCGCGCCGGTTCGCTTTCTCCCATCCGTTTTGAGCTTTTATGTATGATAGAAACATAACCGTCTCAAACAGTAGCTATCTAGCATGAGCGCCACAACCACAGGCCTGCCCCCGGCCACTTCTCCATCTTCTTCGCTGCTGTCTCCCGTTTCCGCTAAAGCAACTTCAGCGGCAGTCGAGACACCTCGCTACACAGGAGAAAAGCTTACCTGGAACTGGCGGGGCTACGACATTAAATACGTTGCCTATGGTGAAGGCCCACCGATTATTTTGCTGCATGGCTTTGGCGCTGCCATCGGCCACTGGCGTAAAAACATCCCTGAGCTGGCCGCAGCTGGACACCGGGTCTATGCGCTCGATCTTCTCGGCTTTGGTGATTCTGATAAGCCAGATCTGGCCTACAGCCTGGAGTTCTGGGTCAAGATTATTCATGATTTTTGGAATGCCCACGTGCAGGTGCCGGCTGTATTTGCAGGCAATTCCATCGGTGCGCTAATGGCCCTGATGACGCTGGTGAGCTATCCTGCCACCGCTAGCGGCGGCGTCCTATTAAATTGCGCCGGCAGCCTAAACCACCGCCCCGAAGATTTGCCAGGCGGCTTACGAATAGTCATGGGCGCATTCTCCAAACTCGTTGGGTCAAAGCTCACTGGCCCCATTCTGTTCAATCAAGTGCGCACTAAAGGTCGCATTCGCGGCTCGCTCAAGCAGGTATATGGCAACCGCAAAGCCATCACCCCCGAACTCATCGACATTTTGCATGGGCCCGCCTGTCAACCTGGCGCACAAAAAGTGTTTGCCTCTATCTTGAGCGCACCGCCAGGGCCTAGACCCAGCGAACTGCTGCCTAAAGTAACTCAGCCGCTGCTTGTACTCTGGGGTGAGAAAGACCCCTGGACACCGATTGCCGCGGCTGATATCTATCAAAAGCTAGCCGACGATCCTGCACAGGCCGTGACGTTTCACGCCATTCCAGACACTGGCCATTGCCCTCACGATGAGCGACCTGAAATCGTCAATGCGCTTATTCTCACCTGGTTGCAAGAGAATCTGACTAGCCGAGTAAACACATAAGCGCGAAAGATTCCCTGCGGAACACCCGAAATGGCTATCAACATGGCTATCAACGGGGGCGCTGTGACCGGTATAGTCTCAGAGTCTGCTTTGCAGCTGCCCTACGAGAAATAGCAGGAGAAGACATGGGGCCATCTACCGACCAACCATCAGAGACTGGGCCAGAAAGTAATCGGGAGAATAGATTAGAAGACGGTTCTAGGACAGATCCCAAGCTCACAGAACAAATCAACGCTCAGGTGACGACGCTGGAAACCGAATCACTCACGATTCAAAACAGTGAGGTGCAAGCGCGGGTTCGCCATCTGATTAAACTGATTAAAACTAGCCTACAGTCACGCACGCTTAACCGAAAAACGCAAAAAGAATTAGCTCGGCTGCTAAGCCTGACACCGACCTTAGACGGTCGCCACGCACAGCAGCTAAATCTGTTAGATCTGGCCGTCTCTATTTTGCTAGAGCCTAACGGATCGGCGACTGGCGCTGGCCGGGCAGAGAATGAGCTAGACGCGGAAAGTGCTAGCGACAAAAATTTAATATTTGTGCAGGAGACGCGAAGGCAAATTGCGCAGCAGTCAAGAGCCTACCCAGACTTGTTTCGAGCAATTTTTATCACCGGTGGCGGTACGCCCTATATCCGGCTGATTTCGGGGCTGAGCTGGTTCTTTTTTCTCTTCGTGATGACACCATTGACGGTCGCAGGTTTAACCTTCGCGGGCAGAGACATTGCGGGCTTTATTGAAGCCAAAGACAAGATTGAAGATCTTCAGAGCAGTCAACAGCAGCTGTTAGAAGAGAATGCTCGCCAGCAGGCGCAGATTGAGACACTGACCCGTCGGCGAGATGCACTGGCCGCGCAGTTGGGACGCACCAGCAGTCAGATTGCTGCGATCGCACCCGAAACCCCTTCCAACTCAAACGCTGCACCTGCCGATAGCACCGTTCCCAATAACGCTGCTGGCGCACCGGCCAATCAACCGGCCAATCAACCGACCAATGAAGCAACCCCTGGCACGCCAGCAGCACCAACGGATACAAGATCTACCGTCGAATCGATTACCGTCACCCGACAAACGCTGAATACCATCCAAACAGAAATCGAATCAGAGCTGCGCTCCAACGTGAACCGAAGCGAACCGGCCAACGGTTTCTCTGAAGGCAATACGCCTACGCCTCAAGCCAATAGAGCACCCGGCGATCGCACCGCTGATAATCGAACCGAAACCAGCACTGAAGCCCTCGCGGACGATCGCATTTTCACCACCAGTTTTTCGCTCATTCTACTGGCCGTTGCCATGGGCGCGCTGGGCAGCACTATCAGTGTCATCGTCAGAGCCACCACCTTTATCCGTCAGGCTCAAGAAAACGATAACGACCTGTTCTTAACCGGCTTTTTTAGGCCATTTGTTGGCATGTCTTTTGCCATTTTTTGCGTTGCCCTAGTAGAAGCAGGGATTTTTTCAGGCATTTTCGACCTGACCAACCGAAAAGATACCGACCGGACTTACTTTTATGTCGCGATCGCTTTCGTCGCCGGATTCAGCGAACGCCTGGTACGCGATGTCGTTCTCAAAACTGAAGACACGATAGCAGGCCCGAATGGCAACAACAATCGCTGGCGCTAATCGATATCCAAATGACCGATCTCCCCGGTGATCACTGCTGTGCGTCCCTGCGGCTGATAAGTCAACGCAATTTCAATCGGCGATGGCGGTAGATGGGTCAGCCGCTCCGACCACTCAATTGCGACAATCCCTGGCTCTACCTCCACCCCGTCCCAATAGGGCTCTAAAAATAGGCCGTCTGCCTCAGCCACCGACAGCCGGTACAAATCAATGTGGTATAGCGGCACCCGTCCCCTCGTATACTCATTAATCAACGTAAACGTAGGGCTGTCAATCTCATCAATGCCTAGCCCCTGTCCTAACCCTTGCACCAAAGTCGTCTTGCCGCTCCCCAAATCACCTTTTAGCAGCAGTGTGCTACCGGCAGGTAGCTGCGTCCCCAGCGCCCGACCTAACGCTTGGGTTGCCGCTGCATCTGGCAACTCAATCAACATCTGTCCAATTCCTGCTATCTTCTAATCCCTACTATCTGTGGGTCTCTTCTGTATACACTGTATGCAGCCCTCTTCGCGCTTCTGCACCTGATCTTTCAAAGGCCTGCCTCCCAATACCTGTTAATTTGCGATCGCTTCTTTCATGATCATCACCGTTGCCAGCTTCAAAGGCGGTGTCGGCAAAACGACGACTGCTATTCACCTCGCCGCCTTCCTCCAAGGCCAGGCCGAAACGCTGCTGATTGACGCCGACCCCAACCGATCAGCCCTTGGCTGGGCCAGCCGAGGCGAGCTGCCCTTTCAGGTGATGGACGAATGGAGCGAAGCTATTCCTGATGGCAACGTCGTCATCGACACCCAGGCTAGACCCACACCAGAAGATCTCTCTGCCCTGGCTGAAACCTGCGATTTGCTAGTACTGCCAACCACCCCAGACGTATTGGCCCTAGACGCTCTTGTCCTCACAGTGGAGCACCTCAAAGCCATTAGCACCCAACACTATCGAATTTTGATTACAGCCATTCCACCCAGACCCAGTAAAGCAGGTCAGGAAGTTAAAGAGCTGTTAGAAGAGGCTAAACTTCCCGTGTTCAATCAAGGCATCCGTCGATTTGCCGCCTTTCAAAAAGCAGCCCTCAAAGGCTTACCCGTATACGCCATAAAAGATTCTCGGGCCGAAGCTGGCTGGCAAGACTACGAAAATGTAGGCAATGAGATTTTAGACATTATGGAGGCGCGGGCCCTAACCATTAAGGCTCAAGAAGTTCCAGAAATTAGAGACTTTTTCTAAAGACCCTCTAAAGCCAATCTTACAAAGCCTATTTGGGACTGGCATGTCAAACCTGCGGGTCAGATCTACAAACCAGATATACAAACCAAACCTATGTGCCAACTATACTTCTGTTGAGTAGCTTATGCAGACTCGCTATCTTCTGTTTTATAGACGCTCAGAATATGCTCAATCTGCGGCTTATAAAAACCTATCCAAGAATTTTCGCCTTGTAGCAATATGCCTACGACCTCATTAATGTTGAGCGCCATGGTCAAGGCTTCCAGCCAGTAAACACGCGCATAGCCATCTGCCACCATCGGAGAAGTTTTCGCCGTCACCACTGGCATAAAAGAATCGCCTCTAGGCCCAGATACATAACGAACGGGTACCTGAGTAGACGTCTCTGCTGACAGCAGCTCACCAGACTTGATATCGTTAGGAATTGAGTCTAGTGAGTCCTTATCAACAGGAATAAACAGCAATCTATCGGCCAAGCTCTCGTAGAGTTCGGTATAGTCTTCGTCTCTAGCATGCTCAGCAATATCATAGATTAGCTGCTCAATGTCTCGGCTTTCAGCTCGATTTTCGGCTCGATTTTCAGTCGTCATCATTTCGCTCACTGTGCGGGAAAAGTCATTTTCGCACCCGCTACATTATGTCTTGAAACGCGCCGACAGAATGTCTTCATTGACGAACTTACAATTTTCTCAAAACCTCACCATAGCCTTCGCTCACTACACTGCAACTGTAATTTGTGCGGATTTAATTAGGGTTCCATATCTCTCGGGAAAGAACCTAACGCATTCAGGCACTATGTCGATAGCAAGCTCGTCATACTCTCCAGTCTCTGGATTTGGCCAAATCAGTGCGTAGTCCCCCTTCACAAACTGAAATCGCTCTGGTTTCCTTAAAGGAAGCAAAGCCGGGCCAAGTGTTTCATCAACTAGCAAAGGCTTCCAATCTAAATCATAAATAGCAACATCTAGATCTTCTTCAAACCAGAGCCGCAGCACGTAGTTTTCCAGACATTCCGCTTTTAGCAGACCTCTTTCTGTAACGCCTGTCCAATGACTTTCGTCACTGGCATAGTTTTTCCACTCATCCCAAAGCTTAGTCATCACCAGTTATCACCCGACAACTTCAATACTCTCATTATCTCTTGCTCGCTGCCATTGCTCTAGCAAAGCTTCCTCATGTGCTTCTATCCAGGCCTCCACCAGTTTTCTTAGTTTAGGTGGCAAATCTTTTCCAGGCTTTATCCACTCACGAGTTTTAAATGGATGCGAAACGGGTGGCATCAAGTATGTCCTCGTTGTCTAAAGGTCTCAACTTCCGCTGCTGTCAAAAGCCTAAGTCTGCGATCGCACTCTCGGCCGCCTTAAACACCATCTCATCCGGTAAACTCTCCCAGGCGGTATCTCCAATCTCCTTGTAAAACTGTTCATCATAGGGCCGAGTACGCACCACAACTGGCATCGGCACCGCATGACCTAATAACAACGCCTGTTGCTTAGAGTCCAGCTTTGCCAATACCGATCGCAAGCTCGCCCCCCCTGAAACCCCCGTAAAAATCGCCTCAATGTCTTTCTCATCATTCAACAGCGCCGTAATCCGCGTCCCCACCTGAGACATCACTTCGTTATCAATGCCAGAAGGCCGCTGATCGACCACCAACAGTGTCACAAAATACTTTCGCATCTCTCTAGCAATCACACCAAAGATTGTCTGCTTGGCCGTTGCCGGGTCCAAAAAGCGATGCGCCTCTTCAATCGTAATCACGAGAGGGCGGGGGCGATCGCTCGGATTCTTGCTCTGCAAAAACCGATCGGCCTTGCGTACGTAGCTTGCATGAATCCGCCGGGCAATGACATTGGTTGCCAGCATGTAAGAGAGCATATTACTCTGTGAGCCAAACTCAATCACGACATGCTTTCCCGCATCAATCGTCTCTAAAATCTGATTCACATAGTTGTGCGGACAGCTGTTGCGAATGTATTTTAGTTCTGCCAGGCGCGTCAGCTTTCGCTGCAAAGCCATAATGGACGATTTAGAGCCCATCTTCACCTCACAAAACTCTTGTATCTCCTCATTGCTCAGCTGCAACAATCTGTTGATCCAGCTCTTACCAAACTCGTTACGCAAGATAATTGCATTCTCCAAACTGGCCTCAGAGAGATTTAGCTCGCGGCTAATCAGCACCAAATCTTCTACATCAATCTGGTCAAAGCTAATGTACAGCTCCTGCGCATCGGTTACACCGCGCCGCTTTGTTGATGCCGGGTCAAGCGTAAATATCTGCACCTGCCCCGGGAACAGCTGCCGCAGCCCTTTAACCGTACTAAACTCTTTACCTTCGCTAACAGCTTCCCACCCATACTCTGAGTGCATATCAAAGATTAAATTCACCGCTGCTTGCTTGCGAATAATCCCCGAGAGAATAAGCCGCGTTAGAAAAGATTTACCGGTCCCCGACTTACCAAAAATGCCATTACTACGCTCCACAAACCGATCGAGATCGATGCAAATCGGCACGTCCATATCAATCGGCTGACCAATCGCAAAATTGCGCCGATGCACGTCATCTTCCCAGCCAAACACCGCTCGAAAGTCTCGTTCTGAAGCGTCATATACCTGGCTAAAGTGCCCAGGAATCGTCTTTACCGGTAGCAGCTGAAGGGGCGCACTCGAATTTGTCTCATAGGAAGCGAGCCCATTCGCTTTACCCAAAGACTTTCCTGTCTTCTTTCCCTCATATCCCCATTCCCCTAAATCATTATCGTCCGTCGGGGTAAACATCAGCATCGGCGTCAGGTCCACGGTTCCATACGTTCCCGAACCGGCCAACACCTCCTGCAAAAAAATATTACTCGGGTCGGGTGGACTCGCTAGGATTCGTTGGCTCGCCGTTCCTAGAGCGACATCCGAGAGCATACAGAACACGTGCGATCGCACGCCCTGTACGACCAAAAACTTACCTACTCGCATCTCTTCAACCAGCACATCCGCATGCAGTCGAACTTCGAGCCCCTTACTCAAGGAGCCCTGAATAACAGACCCCAACGGACGCATTTCACGCATGGCTTTCTTCCTTTTCTGGCCCTTCTGCTTAGCAGCGCCTGCGGGTAGGCACAGCCATCGACAATGGGCTCATCCTAGCGGAAAAGCGTCCGTTTAGTACATAGGTTCTTTTACAGCGGTTCTTTTACAGCCCAGCAGTTAGCGCTGGGCTACTGATAACGGGGCTACTAGAACTGATAGCCGACACCGCCTTGAACCGCAGTATTGGTATCGCCACCAATCGGCACCACCGCATTACCGTAAAAGACCAGGTTATTGTCCATCAGAAAGTCAACCCCTGGCTGCACGACAAAAGAAGTACCATCACCCATTACAGAGCCTTCGCTAGCAAACGCAACACCTGCGCCTACGAATATCTCAGTGTTGAAATTCAGGGGGTAGTCGTAGGAAATCGTTGGCACAAAGGCAGAGCCTTCACCGAGGAACGCCGCACCGCGAACAGAAATGGGCAGCTCTAAAATGTTGTAGCGGCCATTGATAGCAACGCCGATTTCGCCATCGCCAAAGGCTGGGCCAATGCCGATGTAGCTACCGTAGGCAGCTTGAGCATTAGCGGGGGTGGACGCAGTCATAGCAACAGCAACGCTGGCAACCAGTGAGCCAAGGGCTAATCCAGCTAATCTCGCTAGGCGATCGCCGAAACGAGTGATCATTTCAATTTCCTCACAGGTGGGATAAACGGCGCAGATAGAGGGATAGGTTCTAACAACACCGGTTGATTTTAAGCACGTAATAACTTACCACGGGGACCACCGTCAAGGATGATCTTTCGTAGGAAAACTTGGCCGATCCCAAGCCACTTTCCTAAGAAGCATAGGATATACTCTCTGCTTCTAAAAAAATTATCCTGGAGAAAGCCTCAGGGCTGATTTGACGTGAGAGAAATTAGACTCAGTGAACATGCCCGAAAAAAGATAGAACTATTGGCTAGCCATAACATTGAAGTTAGTGAGCAATTTGTCATCGAAACAATTCAGAGTCCTACAAAAGTCGAATCAATCGAAGAAGGCAAAATGGTCGCGCAAAGACCGTTAAATGACAGGCTTGTACTCAGAGTGGTCTATCGAGAATTCGATGCGTTCGTTTTAGCTATCACCGTGTATCCGGGAAGGAAATCT
>CALDSK010000233.1 GCA_937911865.1 uncultured Synechococcus sp. | reverse complement strand
CTAATGCTCTTTTAAGTTTGATACCCCGTCCGCTTGCGGCGGGGTAGTTCATTGTCTTCGGTGTCACCAAAGAGACTAACAATCTGAAGATTGACGACCCCAGAGGACTCATCAACCTGCGCTTGAGCAAGGAACTGAGTGCCCGCTGGAATAACGGCTTGCTCACCGGCCATGATGTCTTCGGTCGTCAAGAGCAAGACTTCAGGCAGAGGGGCACCCGCCTGCCAGCTGAAGCCATAGGGGAGTTCAGCGGCCACGTTAGTACCGGGCAGGATAGCGGTCGGTGTCGCCGGAGTAGCTGACGTTGGCGTAGCGGTTTCACGACTGACGGCTACTGTTGTTTCAATCGGTTCAGCGGCTACCGTTCTTCTGGGATCGAGGACAGCCGAATCATGTTGTTCAACAGGTTGGCTGACTTGCGGTAGCGCTTCATTGTCCAAGTCCGCTTCCGGTACAGTTTGAGGCGCGGTCTCGGCGGGTGAGAGCGCAGCGGGCGAGAGCACAGCGGTGGCCGACTGCTGGTAGGCCAGCTCTTCGGTGGTGAGCGGTCGATTGTCAGCGGGCGCTGTTGTCGTTGTGGGTGCTGACTGCTTGCCTGTGGCAGCGGTAGCTGGTGCAGGCTGCTCGAAAGCGATGGTCTGGATGTAGTAGTCATCATCAGTAGCAAAGGGGTTAGCGGCTTGAGTGGTGCTATCCGCGAGCGCTGGTGAACTGAGCGGTGGTGCTTGGCCATAGCTACCGAGCGCTTGCAGCTGCACCCTGCGCTCGAACGGATCTACCGGTTCTTTCTGTGGCGCAGCGGATTGAGTAGAAGGTGAAGGCGAAGCGACCGGCGTAGTGGAGACGGTGGTTGTTCGAGCGGTTGCGGGTCTACTGACCGTCGTGGTGGCCGTTGTTGTTCTAGCCGGTGCGGGTGCGGGTGCGGGTGTTGGTTCAGGTGTTGGCTTTTCTGGTGTGGTCGCAGTTGTTGTTGCCGTCTCCTCTGCGTCCTGTTCAGCGGCTGCTTGCTGCGCTCTGTTGCGGCCAGCGGCATCAATAGCATTGGCATCAACTTGCTGAGTAGCAAAGGCTTGCTGAGCGCGTAGTGCTTCCATCTCAGCCTGCATCGCGGCATAGTCTTCTGAGGTGATGTGGGTATCGCCTTCTTCGTCGAGTTCAACCGGCTGGTTGTTGTTAGCAGCCTTACGCCCGCCGCCGATGCCGCCGAGAAAGAGCAGCGCAAACGGCAACAAGAGAACGGCTGATAGGCCAGCCGCCATGATGGACTTCGGACCAATTCGTCTGGCGAAGGGATTCTTGTTGTCGATCTCAGCCAGGTCGTCCTCAGAGGCCAGCGCAGTCGATGCTCTAGTCGCAGCTGAGTCAGTAGGCACAGCTGCAGCTGTGCCTGCTGTTGCAGTTTGCTCGTGCTGCTGCATGACGGGTGCATTGTCGATCAGCCCCCGAATGTCCTGTAGCTGGGTATCTTCATCTCTGGGCATCGTGGCAACGCTGTGGTTTTCCAGCGCTACGGTCTGACCGTTTTGGTGAGCATCATTGCCATTGCCATTGCCATTGCCATTGTTGTTGTTCATTATTGTTGGCCTTCTTGAAGAGCGGTAATTTTGTCGATACGGATGCCCGATTCGAGCAGGCGGTAGGTGGTCTTGGCGGCAGCAGTAGGCTCTTCTTCGATTGCCATCAGCGGTACCTCAGCGGCAACCATCTCCAATCGAACGTTGGTCGGTACGAGTTCACCAGAGGGTTATCAGGGGTAGAGATGAGGCGAGAGCCGACCACATCGACTTCCCATCGGCCCGGTTCGAGCTGCTTTGGGACAGAGATGCGGTAGGGCATGTAGAGCGAGCTGAGGCCACCGCGCTGGGCGTCATCGGTATAGATATTCTCGGCAAAGCCCTGAAGATAGGCATCTCTTGTCGTGTCGGTAAACAGGTAGCTGGCCGTCACGGTCTGCTCAGGCAGATTGTTGCCGTCGTACTCGACTTCCTGGGTTTGGTGATCAATCTGCGGCAGCGTCCCGAAAGAGAAGTTGAGTAATGCCCATTCTCTAGCCACGTTTTGCATGAGGTGCGGATCGCGGTAGTCGTAGTCAATCGGTTTGGCCGCAAAAGCGCGGCCTCCCACCTGTTGTACCAGCGTAGGTGCGTCACGATTGGCGATACGAGAAACGCTAGCGGCTAGCCAGAACATCATCAAGAGTATGATGACGTTGCTACAGATCAGGCCAAGCTGAACAACGCTGCTAGCCGTAGGGCGCTCGGTTGGTTTGGCTTCGGGTAGCAGCTTTCTAAGCTTTTTAAGTCTTGGGTTGATAGCCGTCATTATCTTCTCTCTTGTCTCAATCGTTTGAGCATATTCTCGGTGTGTTCAGTGCTGTCGCCTGCTGCCTTTTCTTTTGCTAGCCACTTTCGGGACGACTCGTCTAGATACGTTCTCCTAATGGTTGAATTACCGCCTACCTGGCACGGGAATCGGAACGACACTGACAACGGCAGTCGCGCCGCCTATCATGGCGTGAACAATCTTGGCCCCGCCCCAGCCCGCCATCGCCATGGCCAGTAGAGGAGAGAAGACGGCCATGCCAATCAGTAGGCCAGTGCTGCCTAAGTCAGTCGTGTCGCCAAACAGCGCGACCGTAGCAATCGCGCCGACGAGAATGTTGTAGGCCATGCGCATCATGCCAAATGAGAGAATAGCAGTCGCCCAAATGAACAAAATTCTGGGGGTAATTGGCGCGAGCGAGGCGACAACAGCAACGGGCCCTAGCAGCGCAGTGAGAAAGAAGCCCACGTCCATCATGGTGAGCATGGCGTTCTGAAAGGCTTTCATTAACTGCTGTGCAAGTGCTTGACCGGCGCTGATAAAGAGAACCTTCTGGATGTCAATCAGCGGATTGATGTCAGTTAGCTGAAAACCGTTATTTTTTATGCCCTCTAGCCTGCTTCTCAGCCCTTGCAGGCCCGGTAAGAACTGCGCATCTGCGGCCTCGTCAATATCCTTTAACGCTTGTTCCGCACCTGCTTGAAAGCAGAGGATCTGTTCCTCTCCTTCTTTAGCCTCGCACTCAGCGAACTGCTCTTGAATGACGGCTTTTGCCTGCTCTGTTAGCAATACATCGTTGAGCGCATCCTTCATGGTGACCGCACCGACCTGTGTTTCTAGAATGGAGAGGGTGGCTGCGTTCATCCAGCCTCTGGTGCCATGGACCAGAGTAGCGGTGAGCCCAAAGCTGTTGACAGAGAGCATCAGCACAACCATTAGCCAGGCGATATGCTTGAATATCTCCTCATAGCGGTTGAAGATGAACGCCTGTGTCATCGGGATGAATAGCCAGAAGAACGGAATCACCGCTAGCTGTCGGGCGAAGGTGACGACTGCGGTATAGGCCGGAGAATAATTGCCAGTGAACGTGAAGTCCCAGAGTTCGGTGAGACCTGCCTCGCTTTTCTTCGAGACTTCTATCGCGTTATTCAAGATGGAGGCCCCGCCGGTAATATCGCCAGTCGCCCCGCCATCTTGTGCCACGACAACAGAGGCCGAAGCGATGACCAGCAGGCTGGCGAGAAAGCAAATCGAGAATAGCCTGTATGTCTTATTGGAAATGGACATATGAGAGATAAACATAGCGATCTCGACAACTATGGGCTGGCGAATAGCGAAGTCGCCGCAGGTGCAGCGGGTAGTGTACTGGCAGCTGTAGAGGTAGAACTACTGCCTGCCAGGCCGGGAATAATCAACACCTCAACTGCCGCCGCCGATAGGTCAGCGGTACGACTAGCGCGGTCTCGCCTGTTCTGTTCGTCTGCCGCTTCGCTGGTATCTGCGGCGAGCTGAAGCTGAGCGCTCTCTAGCCGTTGCATATTCCACAACGATTCACTAATCAGCGCGTTCTGCTGCATCTCCTGCATTTGTAGCGTCGCGGCCATCCCGGAGATTTCAGCACTGCGTCGAACAATTTCCTGGGTAGAGGTGGCTTCAGTGGCTTCACCAGACTTGGTAACGGCGCTTTGAGTGGTGGCCAATCCGGCCTGCATCATGTCAGTGCTCGTCGTAATCTGTCCTTCTAGCCACTCATTACCCTTCTCCGCGAGCATCGGCGCGGCCATCGCCCGTCCTAGCTCCTGGTCGTACTGATTGGCCTTATCACGCCGGACCACAATTGGTGAGCGGGTAATCAGACCAGTCTCATCGTCAGTCTCTTCATCGGGCAAACGAATCTCGTATGGATTTGGCGGCGTAGATGAATCGCCATCCCCGTCCGCCGTTTCCCAACCATCGCCTAGAACAACTTCGGAGATTTCTTCAAACACCTCGTTCTGGCCCACCAGGATGCCAAAGATAGTCTCTAAGATGCCGCCCATATTGCCATTGAGGATATCTTTGAAGATGCTAGGGGCGGGCCCACCGGCATCCCCGAAGATACCGCCTAAGCCCGCGTCGATGATGTCGTCTGGTGAGGAGGGAAACTCACCGTCCGGCAATCCCGGAAAGCTCGGCAGACCATCACCTAGACCGCCCCAATCTTCTATGGACGGCTCCCCGGCAGCGATGCCTGCGCCGATATCAGGAATGCCTGAACTGCTGCTGCCGCCACCGCTACTGTTGATCATGTCCGGTATGTTGGCCTCGAACGGATTCCCATTCTCAAACGGCTGGGTAGACGCCACCGCCCCAGTCGTGACGACTGCGCTAGAGAGTAGCGCGACCGCGATCGCTCGGCGCTGCGAATATGGCTTCGACTTTGACTGCGGTTCAGGCTCAGGTTGTTTCTGTTTGGACATAGTTGGCAGCGGGTGAAGGAAGCTTGTCTCGGTTCTGATAGAGGTAGTCGATGCGTCCGGCTTTTAACGCTTCGATATAGATCTCGGTGAAGGCACTATGTGCCTGATACTTGTTGCCAAACCGCGCCGTCACGATGTTGCGCAGCCAGATCTCAGACTTGTTGTTGGCGAGCGCGGCCAGCCACTCCGGCGGTAGATAGTGGTCGCAGTGAACTAGCTTGGAATCGATGTCCACCAGCCAGCTAGAAGAGAGGGTTTGCGCATCGGTGAAGAACTGTTCGGTGGTGTTGGGTGCGAGCACTGCTGGGTCATAGCCGAGCAACTTCTCAAACTCTCTGGCCGCATTGCGGGTGATCGCGCCGATAAAGCGCACCTTCAAGTTGTTGGTAATTTGTGAGGCGATGATCGAGTTGGCGATTGATGCCGGATCTTGTGAAATCACCACCGGCTTGATGCCAGCTGCCATACCGTTCGAGCACATCATGCCGACAATCCGAGCGAGCGCTTCAAACTTCAGCAGGACAGGTGCTTCGTCTACGATGGCCACACAGCTGCGTAGCTCGAAGGCCTTGCGCAACATAAACGACTGAGCGCTCAGTGCGATGATGGCCGCATCAATATCATCGTTGACGCTATCGAGTGCAAAGACAGTGAACTGTGCGTCTGGGTCGATTGTAGAGGGCGCAGAGATCGCCTGACCGACCCGGCTATGTAGCCAGGTACGCAGCTCTAGAATGATCAGACCTGACGCTTCCTCAATCATCTGCTGACCGACCGGCATATCGAAGTCAAACTTCTCGAAGAAAGCCAAGAAGTGATGCAGCGTTGGCATCACCTGCCATTCAGGAGAACCCAGACCAGCGGCGAACGCTTTCTTGAACGCCGCATCGTAGTGCTCAAAGAACGGCGAGATCGTCTGCACCAGCAGCGACCGTACCCGCTTGCCAACAGAAGAGACTTCGTTACCCATCACCATCAGGGTCAGCGCAGTGACGCAAAAGTCGTAGTGCTGCTTCAAGCGAGATTGGCGGTCGGCTTCTGTCAGCCCTGCTAGCTTGAACGGATTGGGCGGCTGAAGTAAGTTGTTCCTTTCAGTCGCAACATCGACATAGGCACTAATAGAGCCAAACATCTTAGCGAGATACTTGAGACTATGAATACCGCCCGGCTTCGGATAGTCGATTGCGAGGACGTTTAGCCCACGTACGAGCGCTTGAATCGTGATATCTTCAGCCAGGCCAGTTTTGCCACTGCGTGATTCACCAAAGCAAAGAACGCCGACGGTCCTCGAAAACAGGTCCACATGAACCGGCATCCGTCCCTGCTTAGTAATAAACTCAAGGCCAGTCGTATCACCTGAGAAGGGTTTGATGATCGGCATCAGCGCAGGAATCTCGTCTGATAGATATACCTTGCGTCGGTTGTCGTTGTAGAGCGCGGCGATTGTCAGTCCCAAAGCGTTCAACCAGACCATCCAGGCGGCATCGGTTTCTCGCTGCCAGCGGCTTTGCGTGAAGCTGCCGATAAACTCTCGGCAGCTGTTGGTGAGTGCCTGTTGCGTAGGCCGCTTGAGAAAGACAGCTACAGAGCAGCTGATAGGCGTCGCACCTTTGTAGATGCGACTCTGGGCGTCCATTGCTTCATCGAGATGGTGACTAGCTTCGACGCTGACGTTGTTCCGCTTCGCCGCCATCGACTGCCCGGCCATCGATTCTTTGGCGACCCGCTGTAAGGCAATCTTTGCAACCAGCTGTGGGCTAGGCGATAGCTGGCAGATGATCTCACAGTTGGGCGTATTACAAGCTTCCTGCCAGCCGAATAACAACAGGTTCGCGGCTGACGTAAACGCCGATGGCTTTTCTTCTAAGCCGACGACGCCAATCAGATCTCCACCGAGCTTGATGTAAGCACGTCCGGCTCTAGGAAAGCTTTCACCCACTGCCAGCGAGAGCGGGTCGATATCGCTGTACTGTTCATCGAGATAGTCCTCGTAGAGAACAATCCCGTCACCGGCTTCAGAGCGGTCGGCTAGCACTAAGTGGTAGCCGAGTCCTGGAATCGGCGCATCGAACTCAGTATTTGGATTGAACGTTTTCCAGAGGTCTTCCCACACTTCAGAGACGCTAAATGCTCGTGCCCGCAGGCCCATCGAAGCCAGCATCGACTTGAACGGTAGATACCCGCTGTGGAATGCATCTGTCAGCAGCGACTTCAGCAGCTCTGTCGGTACCTGTTTCTGTTTGCCGAACACTTTGTGATAGTAGAACTCAGCGTTGCCGAGCGCCTTCTCAATAAAGTTACGGCCCTTGTTGTCAAACTCTCCTAGCCGGTAGGATGCGAAGACCGTAATTGTCTTGTGCTGTCGTCTGCCCTGGTCGTTGATAAGCCGAATGTTCTTCGACCGCGCTGCCTGGAAGTACTGATGTTCAACATTTTCAGTACGTTTCATCAGTGCTGATATCTTGGCCTGCTCACCGGAATCATCGTCTTGAGAACGGAAGCGAATGGTCAGCATCTGGCCATCCTGCAAGCTTTTGAGCGCCTGTTCTATGCGCTTAACGATAACTTCGGCATCGCCAGGAAACATCAGCGGATGTTCTCCGCGCAGCGTAAAGAGGTAGACAACTTCGTACTCCCATAGCTGCGTCAGGTTGTTACGCCGACGATTGATATAGCAGCCGATATCTTCACCTTGGATGATTTGGCGGCAGTGCGCTAGAAAGTCACACTGGTCTTCAAATCGTTTGAGCTTAAATACCTGAGCGCTTCTGTTCTTTCCAGAGACAGAATTCTTTAGTAGCATGTCTCATTCTCTAGAGGACCTGTAGTGACGATTTTGGTCTTCTGGTCGTGACGATATGTAAGACAGTCAATCGGATGAAAAATGAACGATGATCTGGTGGATATGTAGCGAATATTAGTCTTGTTCTAAAACACTAACAGCGGTGTATCTACCCTTTACCCAGTTTGGCGGTGGTAAGAGTACGTAGGTAAACCGAACCGGGTCTTGGCCGACTACGAATAGCCAGGTCAATGAGAAGAACATTGAGAACACAATCACAGCACCGATGCCAAGGTCTAGAAACAGCGTCAGCGTAATACTGATAGCAAACGCCGCGAGTAGGACACACAGCAACGGAATGGGTAGGAATAAAAAACCTGGAAAGCGTCCGATAGCCCTATTGACGACAAGATATAGATTAGATTCTTTCATGTCAATAGTTAGAATGCAGGCCCTGCTTTTGGTAGTGCAAATATTAGCCTGTCGGAGAACTCTAGAACCATAATCAACACAATCATGCCAAAGAACAGGGTGAGACCGCCGACTAACACCATAATATTTTGTAGTGTGCCGCCTGCAAGGATAGCGATACCGCCAACCGCCGCAAATGTCCACATGCCAAAGGTGATCGTAGTAATAATACTGACAGCCTCATTCTCTCCGACATATTGCCCAATACCGTCAGAAGCGGCTCTTTTTGCGCCATCAAATAGCGCATGAGCGGGCCCGCCATGCAGCAGTATAGAAACACTCAATGCAACAGCCAGAAAAAGGAACACGTTTCGCATCCCGCCTGCCGAATCAGAAAAGCGATTGAGTATTTGGTCTGTGCTTTGGCCTGTGCATAGAGAGAGCACGGTAGCTGCAACAGCGATCCCTAAGAGCAAAAAGGGAAATCCTCCAGCGGCAACAATTCCAAGCACTATGCTGCCTATCCCGGCTAAAGATGCTGTTTTAGAGAAAGACTGAGACGTTTGAAGTTTGTTCTGTATTCGTAAAAGAGAGTTCATTCGAGTACTATTCCATATGATTAAATCTTGCGCACTAAATTGTGTATAGATCTCTTTTAAATTTCAACTAACGCGAATATCAGCATGCTACATAAGTGAGACACTTTCATGAAAATGCTACATAAGTGAGACACAACGCAGGTTCGTAAACTCATATGATAGGCGCTGTAAATCATGAAATGAAGGGCATACAGAGATTATCTAAAGTCGGAAAATATCTTTTGAAGATAGTGTGAACATTTATGTTGCGACGAAATTTTATCTCTTATCTCGTCCGGAAAAAAGATCAGAAAATTATTTTTCTATGTTTAATCTTGGAACCAATTGTGTTTGGCTTCTTAGATATAACAGCGACAAGAAGCGCAGTAGATTTTTTCTATGCGCTCTCGGAAACTCTAGTAGCCAACTATATCCGTCTCTTCTCTACTTTAAGCAATAGAGCTATAGCGATCGAGGCAAGCTCTCGAACTACCTCTTTTTCTTCGAAGCACTCCGCTATTTCTTTAAGTGCGTTCACATCAATTGCTTTTATGGCGTGTCGATAATCGACAATTCTCGCTATCCAAAATATGAATTCTTTGTCATCTAGAGATTCAACTAATTTCTCCATATTGTCAGTCTTAATAGGCTGAGATCCTTTCTTGAAACGATTAATGACGCTCCGATGTACTGCTGATTTCTGAGCTATCTCTGTTACTTTTAGCGAAAAATGATTGATGGTATCGTTGAAAGCAAGTCCAAAATTCATAATTTATCGACATTTAATGCGTAATATTCTGCGGTTGCTGTTCATCTGAAAATTCTATGAATAGATAGACTGACAAAACGCGTTAAGTGTTTCTTCTTTGACAATGTGGTTTGATGTGGCTTGAAACCACAACAAAATCACTTGAACACCAAGAACCCATGTGATCCAATATCTGCGGAGAGTTCTGTCATTCAACTGCCTGTTACGTTACCTCTCTTACATACCTTAGGCATGCCTTTGGGGGCCACAAAAACTCTTCAAACTTGTTCAGTTCTGATCTTCACAGCAATAGCTTCTAAGACGGTTGCTATTTCGCTGGTATCCATCGTTTTGATCGAAATATCAGCAGTATTCTCTCTAAAAATAGCTTCTTGGACATCAGCAGGTATAGATTCGTTCAATAAGCTTACAAGCTGTGAAACCAGTTTTACCTTCTGATGGTACG
>CALDSK010000232.1 GCA_937911865.1 uncultured Synechococcus sp. | reverse complement strand
GTTGCTGATTTTACGGGTGGGAGACCGGAGAATTCAGCAGGTGAATGACTATAACCGGGAGGTGCTTAATGGTGATGTGGGGACAATTATCAGCATTGATTTGGAAGCGCAGGAGGTCACAGTACAGTTTGACGGGCGGAGCGTAACCTATGACCGCGCTGACCTGAATGAGATTACGCTGGCCTGGGCGGTAACGATTCACAAAAGCCAGGGGTCTGAATATCCATTGGTGATTATGCCGATGTACATGCAGCACTATTTGATGCTGAGTCGAAATCTGTTGTATACGGGGCTGACGCGGGCTAAGAAGCTGGCGATTTTAGTAGGGCCAAAGAAGGCGATTGGCTTAGCGGTGCGGCAGGTGAAGGCGCAGGCGCGATACACGCTTTTGAGTCAGAGGCTATGTCTATAATTTAAGACAAAGCAATAGGAAATTGCCATGAGCGATATCCCAACCATTACGACTGAAGTTTTCGTTGCCTATTCACAATGTCCTCGCAAGGCTTTTTTGCTTTTATTTGCTGAGAATAAGGGAACCCCTCATGACTATTCAGTAATTTTAGGAAAACGCCGCCAAAGAAATCGAGACCAATATCTGGAGAAGTTTCTGCAAGAGTATCCTGAAGCTAGGCAATATGATCCAAAATCTTTCAAAAAACATACATTTCTGATTGAGGTAACTCTGAGTTCGGAGCCGTTAGAAGCCTCTTGTTCTGTGCTGACGAAGACCGATCCTGAGGTAACATCCCGTCGGATCACTTACGAACCAACGATCGTCACAGGTACCTACAGCATTGCTTCTGATCAGAAAACGGAACTTCTATTTATTGGTTCGGTGCTAGGGAAGATTCAGAAACAGGAACCTACGGTTGGACGAATTGTAGGTATAGATGGGAAAACCCATCGGGTTCAATTAGAATCCAACTATAAGAGTATTAAGCAATCGCTTAAAATACTGAAAAAATGGTGTAGCGAAACGCCCACAGAGCCTCCCACCTTAATTTTGAACAAGCATTGTTCATCCTGTCAATTCCAGGAGATATGCCGAAAGCAGGCTGAGAAAGACAACAGCTTGAGTTTGTTGGCTCGGATGACGCCTAAGGAAATCAAAAAATATAACAAGCGTGGGATTTTCACGATTCAGCAACTGTCTTATCTATTCAAACCCCGCCGCAAGAGAAAAAAACGGAAGAACCCTGAGCCTGTAAAACACAATTTGGCGTTGCAAGCTCTAGCCATTCGAGAAAAAAAGATCTACATTCAAGAGCTGCCAGATCTAAATCGACAACCAGTAGATCTATTTCTAGACATTGAGTGAATTCCCGATCATAAATTCTATTATCTAATAGGACTGTTGGTATGTGAGGGAGGCTGCTGTACCCAGTTTTCCTTTTGGGCAGACAAACTGGAAGATGAGGAAACAATTTGGAAACAGCTACTAGCCAAAATCAATGAATATCCAGACGTCCCTATCTATCATTACGGAAGTTATGAAAAAAAGGCGATTTCTGAGTTAGCCAAAAGATACACAACCAATATTGAGATGGTATCAAAACGTCTCAACAATGTGATTTCATATATTTATGGAAAGATTTATTTCCCTGTTTTTTCAAATAAGCTAAAAGAAATTGGGCTTCTGATAGGGGCTTCGTGGGCATCTCCCAACTCATCTGGGCTCCAAAGCTTGGCTTGGCGCTACACATGGGAGGAGGATACCTCCAGGAAATATAAGACTGAGTTGTTGGTTTACAACTCAAGAGACTGTAGTGCACTCAAAACATTGCTCGACAAGCTCTTTGAAATCTTAAACCAGGAAAATTTAAATTCAAAAATTGCTTTTGCTAATCAAAAACGAAAACTGTCCACAGAAGTTGGAGAAGAAATTCTTGCTGGTATAGAACTCATACTAAAATCTTCTCATGCTGATTACAACAGAAATAAAATTTCTTTTCGGAATGCTAAAACTGACAAACGGAGTCAGGCAACGAAGCAAAAAAGCCATGGCGGCATTGTTAGGGTGGCTCCATCTAAAATCACTCATAAAATTGAAGTGACACCGGTACAAGAGTGCAGTCAATGCAGCCAGAAGCTAGCCTCACCTAGCAAAAAAACAATATGTATAATCATCATTGACTTGAGATTTACTAATTCAGGAGCGAGGAAAACAATCTCCTTATACGAAAGTGCAAAAAGCTATTGTAAAACGTGCAAAAAGTATTTTAAACCAGATATTTTCTATGGTGGTAATGGTAATTATGTATTTGGCCATGGATTTAGGTCTTGGGCTGTATATCAAAGACTCGTTCTTCGCTTACCTTTTCGACTCATCGCTCAAAATAGCTTAGAGCTGTTTGATGAGCCTATAGCTCCAGGCTCAATAAGCAACATCATAAAATATTTTTCAGATAAATATGGTGATTCTGAAAAAATACTTCTCAGCAGAATTTTATTAAGTCCTTTCATTCATGTGGATGAGACACAAATAAGTATTCGAGGAATAAATCAATATGTTTGGACTTTTACAGATGGGAGTCATGTGATTTTCAGGTTGACGGAGACACGGGAATCCGACATTGTTCATGAAATTCTCCGTGGATATAATGGTGTGCTTGTTTCAGATTTTTATGGTGGTTATGACGCTATGTCTTGCAAACAGCAAAAATGTTGGGTGCATCTGATCCGAGACCTTAATGATGATCTTTGGGAAAACCCATTCGATACTGAATATGAATATTTTGTACTGAAGGTTAAGGAACTTATTGCTCCTATCTTTGAGACAATTGATAGATATGGTTTAAAGAAAAGGCACCTTAGAAAATTCACAAAGGAAACAGAGCGATTCTATAAAAACAATATTAGAAACAGAGATTATCAATCCGAATTGGCTACCAAGTTTCAAAAGCGATTTGAGCGTTACCAAGAGAGTTTATTTACCTTTCTTGAGTATGATGCTATCCCATGGCACAACAATACAGCCGAAAGAGCCCTCAGACACATTGCCGTTCAGCGAAAAATTTCAGGCTCTTTTTACGAATCTGGCGCATCTTCATACCTGACCCTACTTGGAATTATGCAAACCTGTAGATTTCAAGAGAAATCATTTTTAAAGTTTCTAGTTTCAGGAGAGAAAGATGTTGATGCTTTCAAATCTCCCAAGAAAAGAAAAAGGAAAAAGGCTGTTGCGTCTGATATTTCCGCCGCTGACTAGCAACGTTAAACGCTAAAAATGGGATGGATGAAAATGCCTGAGTCTCTGTGGACTAAGCCGGGTGAAACATTAAGCCATAAAAATGCCTGCAAGGAATTTGGTCTAACAGAGGATGAAGTCTTTAAGGCCATGCAGGCAGGTAAACTGCAATATCGTGAAAATGTTGCTCATGGGAACCCATATCTCCGGCTATTACGAAGTGAGGTTAAATCATTAGTTTGCGACCTGTATGGGCCTAACCACTTGGAAGCGCAAGCGGTCAAACATCAACTGAAAAAAGTAAACCGAGAAATTAACAGTCTCAAAAGAAAGCTAAAATCTTTGGAAAGGCAGAAAGCTGAGTTAATTGAACGACAGCATCAGTGACTCAGGAGATCGCGTTGTCCTTGCCTTATGTTGCCTTTGAAGTGAGTTCTTACAGCCTTACCTGCCGAGGATTTCACCCAGTTTTCAATCATCCCATAGCTGAATGTGATAACGGTAACCTTGCTCTGTCAAAAAGAGCTGGCGATGCTGGGCAAATTCTTCCTCGCATGTTCTTAAGGAAACGAGCGTGTAAAACTGAGCACTGCGACCATCCCTCTTAGGCCTTAGGATACGGCCTAGCCGCTGGGCTTCTTCCTGACGAGAGCCATATTTTCCCGAGACCTGAATCAACACGTCGGCATCGGGTAAATCGAGGGCAAAGTTGCCCACGCGTGAAAGAATCAGTCCTGAGACTTTGCTGCTGCGAAAATCAGCGTAGAGCTGGTCACGCTTTTTCTGGCTGGTTTTGCCGGTAATCAGGGGTAAATCGACCTGTTGGGCGATCGCATTCAACTGATCTAGATACTCTCCAATAATCAACACCCGGTGCCCTTTCTCTTTTTCAAGCAAAGCCTGAACAACATCTAGCTTTAAGGGATTCTCCGCTGCAATCCGAAACTGGTAGCGACGAGCTGTCGTAGCGTACTCCATTTGCCGCTCTTCAGTTTGTGCTACCCGAATTTCGGTGCAGTCGGCAGCGGCAATAAAGCCTTGACCTTCCAATTCTCGCCAGGGCACGTCATATCGCTTTGGCCCAATGAGCGTAAACACATCGCCTTCGCGGCCATCTTCACGAATGAGTGTGGCCGTAAGCCCGAGGCGGCGACGGGCTTGGAGCTGAGCAGTGATACGAAAAACGTGGGCAGGTAACAGATGGACTTCATCGTAAATGATCAATCCCCAGGCTTGCTGGTCAAAGAGTCCTAGATGGAGAAAATCATCATCTTGGCTGGCACGGCAGGTCAGAATTTGGTAGGTAGCTTGGGTTTCTGGGCCCGTGGCTTTTTGTTTGCCGCTGTATTCTGCCAGTTGTTCTTCTTTGAGAGTTGTTTTATCCAACAGTTCTTGCTGCCATTGGCGAACGGAGGTCAGGCTACTGGTAAGAATAAGTGTTTTTTGTTGGACCTCTGCCATTGCTGCCATGCCCACCATGGTTTTACCGGCTCCGCAGGGCAACACGATTACACCACTGCCACCTTTGGCTTTTCCGGCTTGATAAAACAGCTCCGCAGCCGTTTTTTGGTAAGACCGTAGGTGGAAAGGGTCTCCAGCAACTGTTTCTGTTCGTAGAGAAAATGTGAGGTCGTCCCCTGTCAGGTAGCCTGCCAGATCTTCTGCTGGATAGCCTGCGGCTAGTAAGGCTTGCTTAAGCAAACCGCGATTACCTAAGGCAATAGCAAATGTTGTTGGAGACAGGCGATCACCCAATAGCGGTCCCACCTGTTCATGACGCTTCAACAGTTCAACGAGGGGTTTATAATCGACTTGAAATAGCAAAGCTGAGAGCAAAGATGAATTGTCAGGTGA
>CALDSK010000231.1 GCA_937911865.1 uncultured Synechococcus sp. | reverse complement strand
AATCGAAAGGGAGATAGCTCAAGCGTATTTATATATGCTTGCGTTAAATACGCTTCGGCCTCAGCCTGCTTGAGAAGATGGCGGTTAAAAAACGCTAAACTTAAGGTCTGCATAGGAACACGTGCTAGCAACGGGTCTGGTCCAACTAAAGCCTGTGGCACTGGAAACACACCTTCCTCATCACCTGCTAAAAAAGAGAAATGTGTTCCGGCTTCTACGATGAGCAAAGATTTCACATCGGACTGTATCCATTGAAAGGGCACGATTTGTTCCGGTAGTGCGGGCACAAAAAAATCATCAGCGCTAGCAACGATCAAGGAAGGAACTGTTAATGTACTTAGGCCTGATTCTCCAAATAGATAACTGGTGATGGGGTTGAGTGCGATCACAGCTTTTATCCGCTCATCTTGAACAGCGAAAGATGCGTCTATCGGTATCTCCAGTAGACGGCATTGAATTAACATCGACAGGTTTAGCGTGGGCCGATCTTCTACTGTTTCAAAACATGCCTTCTCTAACTGGCTCCGATTATTCAGCTCGGCTCCAGCCACTGCTAAGGCTGTGTAGCCCCCAAAAGACTGCCCCAATATACCCACTGAGTCTAACTTGAGAGACTGCAGAACAGGTTCTCTTTGAGCTCGTTGCTCCAGTGTGTCTAAAAGGGCTGTTATATCCCGAGGTCGGTACAATAGTTCTGCCGGGTCGGGAGCCCCCTCCAACCCGTTTAAGAATCGCTGAAACTTAGCGGTACTCGTTTCGGCATGTTCGGGAATGGCAACGGCATAACCATGGGAAGAAAGATAAGCTGCTAAGTAGGCAAGAGTCTGACGGTTTGAAGCGGTTCCATGAGAAATAATAACAACAGGAACTTGTTCAGATGAATGCTCAATTGGCAGATACAGATCGGCAGAAGAAGCTTGCAAGCGCTCGGGATTTTGGAAGGAAAAAGTCTCTATTCTCCAGGAATATTGACCTAGTTGATCCAACTGTAAATCTGGAAATGATGATAAATTATTTGTTTGGGTTGCGGCTACTTGTCTCAGGTCAGCGAGTACTTCATCCCGTTGGTCAAAGATTCGTTGGTTTTCATCTAGAATCTGCCGTACCAGAGACCAATCTAGTTGTATAGTTCGAGAGGGAAAGTATCTCATCACATTCAAGAGCGATAGCCCGTTCTCACTATCTGCAGCTAAAATCAATGCCGCCCGAATGCCACGAGCACCGCTTAAAAAGCTGTCGGTTTGCACAACTTGACCCATGCGATCTAGCAGAGGTTCACCTACTGGACCATAGGTAAATTGAGATATAGTGACCGCAGACAGACCAATGCGAGCAGTCAAAAGGCTCTGCAAGGAGTCTAGCTGTGCTTCACTCAAACGGCGAGTTAAGATGCTTAGACGCTGTGGCGATTCTCCCGTTTCGGCAAAGTATTCAAGATCTTCTATATATATAGTTGGCTCAAAAGGTCCGTAGAAGAATTGGATGCGTTCGGCACTCTTTGCAGGTAACGCCGCTAGCAGTATAGAACAGATTCCCAAAAGGCCAGACTGCCAAGAATTCAAAGTATAATCTCCTATATTACCAACCAACAAATGTCTGAAGTATTTTTCTCAGTCTGCCTGAGTGTTGACATTTAAATGTTACTCAGGAAAAACTTATCTTAAACTTGAGCAGCTTTCCCCCTTAGGACTAGCCTCATCGCTGTAGTACCTTAAGGGCTATATTAGGAAAAAGCTGGCTCGATACAGCGAACTGTACCCACGCTGTAGCCAATGTTTCCAAGGTGCGAGCTATTTTGAGTTCACCAGCATCTACAGAGCTATAGCCGCAGTCTTCTATCAGATGGGCCACGATCGCCTTAGAAGAAGCATCATCGCCACAATAGAAAATCGTCGGCTTGTCTTCTCCAAACTGTCTAGAGTTTGATGCAACAATTTCTGCGAAAGTAATATTAAAAGCCTCAACCACCTTAGCACCAGGTGCTATCTGTTGAATCTTCTCAGCAACAGAAATTTTAAAATCTGTTTGAATACCGATTGTTTCGCCTGTAAAATCAGGCTGTAGACCGCTTACACATGTGATGATTATTTTGTTTTCCCAAGACGACACTGAGCGCATCATCGCTTCTAAAGCTGGTAACCATACCGCGATTAAAATAATTTCACTTTGTGAGACGGCTTCTTCGAGGCTGCCTACCGTTGCATTAAGGCCTGCCGACTTAGCGAGATGGTTTAGCTTATTCTCATCTCTAGAAAAAGAAAATATAACTTGATGATTAGCCTTTGCCCATAGTTTTCCTAATCCGCCTCCCATGTTTCCTGAGCCAATAATTGCAATTTTCATGCATGCCTCTCCATTAAAAAGGTTTGAGTCATCAGTTCTGTCGGTGATGGCGGTATCAAAAACACAACTATGCCTTTCATCGTACCTGATGCCTAAAACAAGTTAAAGTTGTAGCCAACACCCACTAAAGTACCAACATCCGTATCATTATCACTAAAACTCACATTCACTCGATTAGTGAGCGTAAAGTCTTGGCTCAGTGGAACATCCACCCCGGCACTGAGCAACGGGCTGATATCACCATCGCTGATAGAAATGCCACCGCCGAGAAAAGGAATGGCTTTAACAGTCCCCTCTGTATTCGCAATAGGAATTTCTCCAGTAAGTGCCGTCGCTGAAGCAGTATCATCACTAATAATAAAAGAGCCTCGTAGCGACAGATAATCAATAATTCGCGTTCTGGTGACGATGACAAACCCTCCATCGCTCAGAGCACTTTCATTACCACCAAGACCAACGTTTCCTCCAATTCCTATGTAGCTTCGCTTTGGTTCAACCTCAAGGTCTGTTTGCTCAGTTGATAACGATGAAGGCTCGACTGGTGAAATTTCAACTTGGGCGATCGCACCTGAGGCAGTCAAAAAAACACCCATTCCTAAAAAAACAACTGCCAACGGTGGGGCCATCTGATATATCTTTGACATGATGTCTCATTTACTAAATTTTCTCTTTGATCTGTACAGTCTCTCAAAGCGACTGAGGTCGCACGATCCTATTTCACTAAATGTGCTTCTAAAAACCACAGGCGTTTATCGATGGTTCGAGAGATTTCCACATATAGATCATTGGTGTCCTGGTCACCCAGAGCGTCAGCTATATTAGTATTTTGGCGTAGGAGCCTAGCATAGATTGCGTAGCGATCTGCTAACGCTGCAACATGCTCCATCCCATTCACCGCATTAAAGTCATATTCAGGCATAGTTGATTGGCTAGCAGATGTGCGCACAGTGCCTATTGCTGTTCCAGCTAAGGTTGTCACACGCTCAGCTATCATGTCACTATGGCCTTCTAGCTCGCCTGCCATCTCATCAAAAAGGAGATGCAGCTGATAAAAATCTTTGCCTTTAACATTCCAATGTGCCTGCTTTGTTTGAGTTCGCAAATCTGTTGTTGCAGCAAGTGTTTCATTGAGCATTGAGACAATCGACTGGCGAATATCTAAGGATAAATCAACGCGAGTGGAGTAGAACGCAGACTTAGGAGGTGTTGTTGAAATCATAGTTTTCTCTAGTAAATTTCAGGTATTCTTTCTACACGAGTGAACCCTCATCTCAATGGGCACAGAAAACGAAACGGTATATCTCGGTTTTCAGCTCAGTACTCCTTCCCGTGTTTAGATTACAAGTCAAATCGGTCTAAATTCATCACCTTGCTCCATGCGGCTACGAAGTCATTCACAAATTTTGACTGTGAGTCCTGACTACCATAGACCTCTGCGATTGCCCGCAGCATTGAATTTGAACCAAAAATTAGATCTACCCGAGTAGCTAGCCATTTACGCACACCTGTTGTGCGATCACAGCCTTCAAACAGATCGTCATCATCTGAAACTGCTTTCCAAGTGGTGCCCATATCAAGCAGATTCACAAAGAAATCGTTTGTGAGCATCTCTTGCCGCTGTGTAAAGACACCATGCTGAGACTGACCAGTATTGACATTTAAAACTCGAAGACCCCCCAAGAGAACTGTCATTTCAGGCGCACTCAAACATAACAGTTGTGCTCGATCAAGTAGTTGTTCTTCTGCCGACAAAGAAGATTTATACTTGAGATAATTACGGAATCCATCAGCAAACGGTTCAAGATATGCAAAGGAATCTACGTCGGTTTGCTCTAACAACGCATCTGCACGGCCCGGAGTAAAAGGCACAGTGATAGTATATCCAGTGTTTCTGGCAGCTTGTTCAATCCCTGCGCACCCGCCCAAAACGATCAGGTCAGCCAACGAAATTTGCTTACCGTCAGACTGCAAATTATTGAATTCGCTCTGAATAGCCTCAAAAACATGAAGCACCGTTGAAAGTTGCTCCGGATTGTTAACGTCCCAGTCCTTCTGTGGAGAAAAACGGATACGTGCACCATTTGCTCCACCGCGCTTATCAGACCCTCGAAAAGTTGAGGCAGAGGCCCAAGCTGTTCCAACCAGTTGAGAAATAGGAAGCCCCGAAGCTAGGATTTTTTGCTTAAGCGTACCAATATCTCTATCATCAACAAGCGGATAGTTGACAACTGGAATAGGGTCTTGCCAAAGCAGATCTTCTGTGGGTGCCTCTTTCCCTAAGTACAGCGTTCGTGGCCCCATATCGCGATGAGTAAGCTTGAACCAAGCGCGGGCAAATACATCTGCAAACTGCTCTGGGTGTTCTCTAAACCGTCTTGAGATCAACCCATAAATAGGGTCAAGCTTTAGAGCCATATCTGCTGTTGTCATTATAGGAGCATGACGCTTGGAGGGATCATGTGCATCGGGTACACTACCTGCCAAGGCACCCCCTTTAGGCTGCCACTGATGTGCGCCTGCAGGGCTTTTAGTCAGTTCCCATTCATGATCAAGTAAGTTTTCAAAATAATTGTTGTCCCACTGGACAGGGTTCTTCGTCCAAGCGCCCTCGATGCCGCTAGTAATGGCATGAATACCGACTCCAGTCTCAAAGCTATTTTCCCAACCAAGACTCTGCTGCTCAATGCTTGCAGCTTCAGGCTCTGGGCCAACCAACGTCGCATCGCCAGCACCATGACATTTTCCAAATGTATGACCACCAGCTACTAGCGCTACAGTCTCTTCATCATTCATTGCCATTCGCCCAAAGGTTTCACGAATATCCCTTGATGAGCCCAAGGGATCAGGCACACCATTCGGTCCCTCTGGATCCACATAGATTAGCCCCATCTTGGTTGCACCCAGCGGATTTTCGAGACTGCGATCGCTCGTGTAGCGCTCTTGATTGATCAGCCATTCGGTCTCAGACCCCCAGTAAATATCCTCTTCAGGTGCCCAAATATCTTCGCGTCCACCCGCAAAACCAAACGTCTTGAAGCCCATTGATTCTAAGGCGCAATTACCCGCCAGAATGATCAGATCAGCCCAGGAAATTGTCTGGCCATACTTCTGTTTTATTGGCCATAACAGCATACGGGCCTTGTCTAAATTGGCATTGTCAGGCCAGCTATTGAGTGGTGCAAATCTTTGGTTTCCGGTAGCTGCTCCCCCGCGGCCGTCACCAAGACGGTAGGTACCTGCACTGTGCCAAGCCATACGAATGAAGAGAGGGCCATAGTGCCCATAGTCAGCTGGCCACCAATCTTGCGAAGTCACCATTAACTCGAAGATATCTTTCTGCAGAGCATCTAAATCAAGGCTATTAAAGGCTTCGGCATAATTAAATGCTTTGCCCATTGGGCTAGATAAGGGAGAGTGCTGGTGGAGGATGCTTAAGTTAAGTGTATTGGGCCACCAATCTCGGTTAGCAGTGCGCGTCAATTTTTGTGCAGTGCCCATAAAAGGACATTTACTTTCATTTCCCATATTGTTTTACAAATCTGTATGCAGAGATTTTCCACGTTCCTGAACTTAAATTTTCACTACCCCTAGTGGTGTCTGACTAATGACAGGTTAATTTCGAACAATAATCTTTCCAGCCACATCTTCTTGACCTGTACAGACATAGCTGTATACACCTTCTGGCGTATTAAATGTTCTCTGGAAAGATTCATCCGATAAGACTAAAGATTCCCTGTGAGAAAGATAATTGTATACTTCCTGAGCAATCTCATCTTTTTCGATAATAGACGGACGAGGTTCGTTGAATTCTGCATTTTCAAAGATGACACCGCAAAAAGGATCATCCGTTAACGCGTTAATCCACTTGACGCTGTCCCCAGCTTTGATTGTAATCGTCGCAGGTTCAAAGGTAATTATTCCAGATTCTCCTGAAATGAATACCTGTTCCACTGCAGCTAGTGCAGGGTTGGCCCAAATAGACATCGTAGCCACAGTCGCCAATACTACTAATAAAATTCCTTTGATTCGACCAGCCGCAAAACGCAAAACTATAGACACAGTGATTCACTCCAAAAAACAATTTTGAACTAGCGTAGATAAACTCTGATTTTCTGAAACTTGCTCGACGCATACAGCGATTTCCATCGCACATACTCAGTAGCTTCCATATGACAACAGAAGTTGTCCTGAACAAGAATTATGAAAATTCTGACTGTACTTCAAAGAAGCGAGAGCTACAACCGGTAAGCGTCTGTCTACTTTTGAATCAACAGGGAGAATTCTCTAATTCACCGAAACTTAGCTGCTTTCCTTTAGAGCACGCACAATGGACTGAAAGTCTATTTTATGGTGAGAGCCATTGCAAAATGGTTGATTAGTTGAAGCTCCACAGCGGCAAATAGAAATAGTATCCTTCTTAGGAGTAAAGCTATTGCCCTCCCCATCAAAAAGCTCAAAGGTATTCTTGATGACTATCGGCCCGTTATCTATAACCGTTATATTCGTGACATCAGACATGCCAATCTCTCCAATTTAAGCTGACAAACGATTCAGATTTTTAACAACTAAAAAGCTTGAGGCTGCGGCTTTTAACTAGTTAAAAGCCGCAGCTCCTACCACTTCTATATTTGCCGCAGCCCCATACTTAAAAATAAGGCTGTAGTTATTTCCCTAACCCAGCTTGAGGAATGGGAGGATGCCCCAATAGCCCTACATCTTTCTTCACCTGCTCTGCACCTGTCGCAACGCCTAGAAAATTATTCATAGCAGCATAGTATTGACCCATGTGCTCACTCAGGAATGCGCCAATCGGCTTTCCATTGACCTGCGTGTTCTTAGATATTTCAGCAAGTACAGCAACCCAAGTTGTAACGATCGCGCCTGCGGAGGCTAAGCGCTGCATGGTCACTTGTGTAATGAGCGGATTGAAATCAGCAGACGCATCAATAACAACGTAAACTTCATACTCTTCTCGAAGCGCAGAGATAGCTGGGAAAGCGGCGCAAACCTCTGTGGCTAAACCAGAGATAACCAGTTTCTTACGCCCTGTGCTCTCGACAGCAGCTTTAGAAGCTGGGTCATTCCAGAAGTTTACAAATGGACGGTCAATTACCTCAACATCAGGAAAAAGGGCCTTAAGCTCGGGCATTGTTGGCCCATTAGGTCCTTGAGGCCAGCTAGTACCCATAACAACCGGAATATCAAAGGCTTTTGCGGTTTTAGCATGGCCCAAAATATTATTCTTCAGCTGAAGAGGATCTACAGATGTGAGAAATTGCATCAAGCCAACTTGATGATCAATCATCATAAAGACGCAATTGTCTGCGGTGAGTTCGCTAGTGGGAAGAGTCATAGAAATAATGAGATCCTGTTGTAAAGGCTACGAAAGCTCCACATAAGTTAAAGTGCAACAGCACTTGATATAGCTTTCAGTACTCTTCTTATCCTTTCAGATTCTAAATCAGTAGTCTCATCTAAAATTGTTTTTTTTGGTGATTTCTTGTGGGTTTTCAAGAGCCGTCAGCACACATGCTAAAACCTTATTAGCCTGTGAGAGTATTCAATTTATGTAAGAAAAGAAAATCCGAATGTACAAATCAATATCAGAATGGGTGTCTCTCATTTCCTATCTGGCAGAGGATTTAACAGATAGAAAATAACGTTATTCCAATCATTCCTAACCGCTTGCGCTTGGTAGTTCACTCGAAAAAGCGCAAGAATTTAACAATTATCGCAATATTTGATTATACATATGGATGAAAATTTATAATCCTGGGGTTGTTTGATGTGTCCTAATAGGCTCCTTTATGGAAGAGTTCGTAGTTCCCACACAGCTCGGGCGCTATCATCTTTTGAATCGTCTTGTGATAGGAACTCGCTGCCGTTTAAAGGCTGAGAACTACTGTCCTTGTCTCGGCGCTGAAGATGACTATGCACAGTTTGCGCCCTCTGCACTCATTATTTCAGAGCCTATTTTAGTTGATGCTTCCAATATTTCGACGAGAAGTAATATGGGAGACTTTGTTGTTGGGCTCTTTGATCACTCGCACATTGAAGCTTGGCGAAAGATTAATCGGGCTGTTCATAAAAAGGGTGGCAAGATTTTTGCGCAACTGTGGCACAGTGCTAATCTGCCGTGTCTATGTGCGATACACCCAGAGCTAGAAAAACAGCTACCACATAATTCTTCTCAGCAGAGTAGGCCGCTACTGCGACATCAAGACGCTATTGATCAATTTCGACGAGGGGCTCAACTTGCGCTCGCTGCTGATTTTGATGGTATTGAGATTCACGGTGCCTTGAGTCTGCTGAGTAGACAGCTTGGTTCTTCCCAGCTCTCTGCAGACTATATGAAAGCAGAAGGTATCAATATAGATGACGCAGCGCTTCTCCTAGAGCTAGCAGACGTTTTATCCGCGATTTGGGATGGCGATCGTTTGGGTATTTTTCTTTCTTGTAGTCCAGAGTTTAGTGGCGCAGATGACATCGATCCAGAAGCGACGCTATATTCAATAGTTGACAGTTTAAGATATACCGATATTGCATATATCCATATGGGTGAAGTAAAACAAAACAGTACTGTTATGGAAGATACTAAGTCTTCTATGCTAGATACTTTTCGTTCAATTTATAGAGGAGTGATTGTTTTTAATAGTGAACAGCTAGGCGAAGCTGTGGAAGTTTTAAAAAAAGATAGAGCTGATTTCATATCGCTTAGTGATACGAGGGCTAAGGTGACCAATGCAATAGAGTGTTTGCTGCGTTGAAAGGCGTTGAAAGCTATAGCTGCTCCCGATAGCGTTTGGGTGTCGTACCAGTTGCCTTACGGAAAGACTTGCCAAAGTGTGACTGGTTTGAGAAACCGCACTCAAACGCCACTTGACTAATGGAGAGCTGGCGCTGCTTGAGCAATCGTTTAGCCTTGTCAATACGCTGATGAATAACGTATTGGTGAGGAGCAAAGCCAGTGGACTGCTTAAACTGACGTGCGAAGTAGTAACTACTTAAAGCAGTCATGTCTGCCATCGTGTTGAGGCTGAGGTCTTTATCAGTGAGGTGACTGTCGATATAGTCAAGAATTTCTTTGAGTTTGTAAGGTGCCAGCCCCCCGGATTGATCTTTGAGCTTGGCTTCAAAAGTGCAATAGTGACGCAGCAGATGAATTCTGAAACAGGCTAGAAGGGATTCTCTGTAGAGTTTTCCTCCCAGACCACCTGTACGAATCTCGTGCAAAAGGCAGTAAGCGTAGTGAACAATGTTCTCATCTAAGGTGAAGAGTAACGGCCTCAGCTCAACCTTGCTTGGGTTAGCGCATTCAGTTTGTTCAGCGACTTGGCTGATGGATTCCTGAGTGAAACCAAACATTAGACATTCATCTTGGCTTGACCAAGCAAACTCGCTTGGAATGCCTCTGGGCACTATGCAGAATGTATTTTTAGGTCTGTATCCATGAAACGCATTGCCTGCAAATCTGGCGAATTGACTTTCATCTGCGTTATGCGCCAGCATAATGACATGTTCGCTGAGTGCAGGTATTTGTATTTCATCTGGTGGCTGAATAGCGTATTCAGCAGAAATTCCATCGATAGAGAGAGAACCATCCACCAGCCAGTTTTTCACGACTGTCAATTCCTGACAACAAGTCACATTAGCTAAAACTTCCGATTGCCTTTGAGACATTTTTAAAGCTCTGCTTGGTAGCGTACTCAACGGACTGAAGAAGTTAAAAGCTCTTCATATAAAAGGTTCGCTCAATTAAGCACCTCTGTCTTTCAAAAAATCACGATAATAAGCAGTGATTTTTTGTAACT
>CALDSK010000230.1 GCA_937911865.1 uncultured Synechococcus sp. | reverse complement strand
TTGCTTCAGAAATCGTAGCCGGCACCATGGAGGACTTTGGCAAAGCGGTTAAAATGTTGTCTGTGTGTTTGGTTGGGATAGCACCAGGACACACCGCGCATTGGAAAGGTCAGGAGCTGACATTCAGTTGGGAGCTGTACAGCCAGGTCAACCAGAATTACCCACGTGTTTTATTAACGCCGCCCGAAGATGCGGATACACCCCGTATTGCTTTTATCAACAAACAATGGTTGCCTCTTGGCACAACCCCACTGGTTGAAGCCGCTCTTACCACCGCTGATGCCACTGGCAGCGGTACATCAACAGCACTTCCTGCTTCTGCCGCATTATCTGAGGAGCTACAACTGTTTCGCCAATGGCTTGACAAGAAAGTTGGGGAAACCATTACTCTACAAGCGTTCAAGAACGCCCGTATCTTCCGTGACAAGGTTGAGCGCTCTGAACGTCAATACCTCAGCCTTTGCGACAAAGCCGTCATGAAAGGCTGGCTGTCCCAGCAGACGCAACACAGTTTTTTTGTGCTCGAATAGCACCCGCCACAAAGGCGTTATCAAAGACCAGAGGTTGACCATCGGTGACCACGGATGACCACAGTCTAAAATCTTGTGGCAGCGGTGGCGCTATATATGGCGCGGGTTTCAGCTTCTGTGGTCATGCGCGCCTGCCATGGTGGCACCCCGCCATAGGGGGGTGATCCGTGTTCCTCCTATCTGCTCATTTTCACTATTCCCCCCTACCCCACTCTTGAAAAGCTATGCGCACAAAAAGCGACTATCAGACATCAAATAATCGCCGAACTAATACGGCAGACGAACGAGTAAGTTACCTGCTGAACGACTATGACCGGGTTACCAAAAGCCTGGATGCCGCTAAACGACAACTGCGCTTGCACCGTCTTTGCTATGCCATCTCCATTGTGATTCTGGCATTGGATAGTTGGTTCAGTTTTGATGTGCTTAACACCTTTGGCAGCTCACCACAAATGGCCCTTGGCCTCACCTTATTGATTGCCGCCACTCAGTGGCAGGTGAACACCGCGATTTTTAACCGCCGTATAGGTGGCTTTCTAACGCCTGATAGAGACAGAGACGGCGAAATCACCGCCAGTGAATGGTGCCGCTGGGGGTGTTTAGTGATCATTGTGGTGGCCGTTTACGCCCTAAATGTCGGCACCAATATGATTGGGGTGGACGGGCGCGGCCTCGGTGCCATTGCCTTTGCCGTACCAGGTGTTCCCGAATGGGGATGGATCGCAAACCTGACAGCCTTCTTTTTTGCCACCCTGCTCTGTTTTGGTGATGAGCTGATCAATGTCATGGCCGACGACAACAAGGCCTCCTTAAAACGCCGCATTCCTGATTTGCAAAATCAGCAGGCCATTTTGGATGCTCGCCTGCGCGAGGCTAAGGCATTTCGAGAAGAGCTGCTGAACCAGGCTGAGGAACAAGGCAGTCGTCGTGGTGCCAACTACCGTATCTAATTCGCTTTCCCTATCGTCTCTTTAGCCTCAGGATTGCGCCTGAGCGCACGCTCATGTTATCTGCCCTTACTACCTACCTAAACCGACGGTGTCATGCTGTCAGGCGCTTCCTACGCCGTATAACACCATTTACCTGGTTGATATGGGGTGCGCTCGTTGCTGACCTAAGCGCACCTGGCTACCTGGTTTTCAATTTGGTCATCACGGACGTAAATGCCCAGGTGGTTGCTACCGAAGTTCTAGCACTGTGGAAGCTTGCCACCGATGCGTCTGCAAATTAATACCAATATTCATTTGAATTTATACCGGCTATTGCCACTGGTGCTTATCCTTTGGCCAGCTGGTAACGCTGCTGCTGATCGTCTCATTGGCCGCTACAGGCCCCAGAACGACTGGCAGGAAGCTGATACAGCATATCTGGAAGAAGGCGATGAAATTGCGGGATACAAGGTTAGTAGTACATATGATTTAGAGCGAGTACATCCTGTCAGAGGGGTTATAGAACCGCATTATGGCATTGATGTCGCCACTCCCATTGGTACAAGGCTGTTAGCCCCAGAGAATATTGATGTGGTTTGCTGGTGGGATGAAGGTGGTGGTGGCGAAGTAGCCACCGTGACCATGCAGAATGGTGAACAGTTTAAGCTATTGCATTTATCGAGCTGTGCCAGTGGCAATTTTGACCAGGGCGCTACCTTTGCGCGAACTGGCAGTAGCGGTACCGGAACAGGCCCCCACCTCGATGTAAGACGGCAGGATAAGCAAGAACCGTCTAGGCAAGATATTGAACCGCTGCTTACTGGGGAACCAGGTAAACCCTCTATCAGTGATGCAGAGCTTACCTGTAGCATCGGCGCAGCCGAAGGTACCCGTGATCGCAACTGTGTTCCAAATGAGCATTACCAGGGCCACACTGACCCCGGCAATGGTGTAAGCAATTTAGGAACCTTTTCCTATCAGCACGGGGCTAGCTCCCCCGAAGAGGCGGATCGACGGCAATTGGCACGGTTGCGTGCTGCTGAGAAGTCTATTCAGGCTCAAGCCCAGGAGAAATTTGACCGTCCATTGTCTAAAGAAGCCTTAGCCGCAGCGCTTGATTTGTGGAACCAGTCCCCTAAAGCAGGCAACGATTTTATACGGCACCTCCCCTCCCCTACACCGGACAACGAGCAAATAATTGATGCTCGCTCCAAGGCATATGTTGCCCCCGTAACTGGCCAGCTGGATGCGCCAGGGCTAGGAGATGCATCGGCTGTAGAAGCTGACCAGGCCAGACGGACTAAAGAGGTGCAAAAGTCTATTCAGCAGAAACGGCTGGAACAGTTACAAAATCAATGAGGATATTGAGTCTTATGCGATCAGCGGAGCGGTCAGGCTGAGGATTCGCCGCTTGCTAAAGCCCTGCTGCGGTATTCTGCAGATTATTATTGATATAGAGCCTGAGTAACTACAGTGTTGGTTGGATAACTAGACTGGATACTGATGGAAGATAATTCATGCTTCTGCCAATATTACTAATGAAATCAGCGCCCCATTCTCTGGTCTCAAAGGTTGTTGGCTCATCGAGATTCTTAGTAAGCACTAGCAATTAGTAATGTAATCAGTTACCTATTTTCAATTGGTACTAACCCTGCTGAAAATAGGGCTCACAGTTTGAGCATGACGTCTTATTAGATCTGAGATTGGAACGTACTAAGCAGCGATAATTATGCTTCTAAATCAAATAAATTCTGCATTTCTTGAAGTAGTTTTTCAATACGTTTTTGCTTTTTAGGATCAGCCCAAGCATCTGATTTTTCAATGGCTTTTGCACAATCATAAAAAGCCGTCTTCGTAGAATTATCATTTGCTACAGCTGACTTATGAGTTTTTAATCTATCTCGTAACTGATTACGTTTAGCTCGTATGTCTTTTATAGATGGATCTTCTTTTATAGCCCAGGCAAGAACTTTTTTACGCTCTTTCTCATCCTTAATTGGTGCGATCTCGACGGCCTTTGACCAGCTAAGTTTTTCCTGTACAGCCTGCTTTATATCTTTGGGAAGTTTCTGGAGCTTGTGGTATTTCCCTCTGAATCCAAGTACAGTTCCCTTCTGGTAGTAATCCAGAACGGCCTGAAGCTTTTCTATGTTGGTAGCGGTATCGCTACCAAGCTCAGACTTTTTATTCTTTGCATGGGCGGCAGCGTCCATGAGTGAAACAACCCTTTTCTTGTCAAGGCCTAGCTCATCAGCCGCAACCTCCACAAGGCCGTTGACTTCCTCTATAGGATTTAAATCCTTGCGGACAAGGTTCTCATCAAGTCGTAAACGATGAACTTCTTTGTCGGTTAAGTTTTCGATGATCGCCGGAATGGTCTCCCATTCCAGGCCTTCAACAGCACGATATCGTGATTCCCCATAAACTAACTCGTACTCATTAGTAGCGTCAGCTTCATCTCGCAGAGACTCAGGCAAGGGGCGAATTAGAATTGAACCCTTAAACCCGTTTCTAGTAATGGAGTTTTGAAGCTTCTGCTGCTCGATTGGGTCAAAATACTTGCGGTGCTGATTCGGGTTTCGGTAGATTTTACTCAGCTCTACGTTACGGATAGACTGCCCTGAGGAGGCTAGGTTGTCACTTTCTGTGGCTTGCTCAGACGAAGCCCTGGCGTTCTCAAAAAATGCATTTAGTCCAGATTTTCCGCTCATCCTAAAATTTCCTTGCCCACCTGGTTGTACTGTTTCCAGACTTTTTTAGCATTAATGTCGTTGGATTTGGACACCAAAATTCCATCAAGTGGCAGTTGTTCAATAAACGAATACTTATAGATCACGGACTTAAACACGGGAATATTTGCCCCCTGTAGAATGTCGATGACCTCACCTGATTTTCGACTAGAATTTGGCGGAATCATAATAAGTAGTACCTTGTAGGCACCGCCAGTAGATATGATTTTTTCTACTGTTTGAACAAGGGCATCAAAATCCAAAGCCCGAACGGTTGTTGGTAAAATTAGTAGATCGCATCCTTTTGAAATATCTATTAATTCCTCAGGAGACGGTCTAGCCTGCGTGTCAATAACGGTATGTTCAGGAGATATCTCCCTGTAGATCCTAGTGGCTTCCTTTTCTGGAGCAACAGTAAAAGGAAGTTTTCCATTTCGCGCCCAAACACCAGCAGAACGGTTAGGGTCGGCATCAATTAAGAGAGTAGGGGCGTTCTTACTTAATATTGCCGCGAGATGAATGGCTGTGGTGGTCTTGCCGATGCCACCTTTATAGCCAGCTACACTGATGATCACGTTGGTTCCGTTTCTAGTTCTTATTATTGAGTAGCCTGCGTCAACTTCTGATAGGAACGCTGACTGAACGAATAGTAGCAGTGAATAAGATTTATGCCTACTTAAGCAAATTTTGTCAGCTGTTCAATCTCTTCTTCCTGCCACCAGGCAGAAAACGCACTAAGATCTGTCTCTAAAGGGCTGTCTAGTAAGCTGCTGAGGAAAATATCATTGAATTCACGTTGGACTGCTTGATCTTCAAAACCGCCGTAATTCTTAAATCTGGTTTGCACAAATGAGGAAATCAGACCACTCAATGCCTTTTCTTTAAATTTATCTCGCAACCTTTGCTGATCATCTTTTGGCAATGCATTGAATTTTTTTGCAATACGGTCACGTCTGTATGATGCCCAGGCTTTCTCTTGACGCTGTCGTTCTTCCTCAGCGGAGGGAAGGGTAGCCCAGCCCCCTTCAATTGCCTTGACTATAAAAGGAGCAAGCTGCTTAGCTTTTCCTTCCTTGTACTGTTGAACACCATAGCGTGTGTTCAACAGCACCCGACTTGTAGGATATTTTGCCGCCAACGCTTCAGCTTTACTCTTTGATACCCCTTTTGACATCAACAGTTTTATTATTGGCATCTCGTGATTGTCACAGGTTGTATCGCCTAGATTATTAGATGAGTTTTCATTGCCATACTCAATCAGTGGTAACCCTAAAGCCAGCTGAAATTCATCATTGCGGATGGCCTCAATTAGTAGCGATACAACACGTCGTTTTTCCCTAATCATGCGATACGTTGCCTGAATATCAGTATGCTTGTTAACCTCCTCAAAAGCAGGTTTTATGGCCTGACTATTCAAATGCTTAAACTGTGGGTACTGACTGTCCCCGATATCCAGCAAAGCTCTGAGATCGCTAATAGAAATAGAGATGCCTCGCTTTGAATTTTTCTTTCGATGCAGTTCATCGTTCAAAAATTCATAGAGCGTCAATGCATGACTGTTTTTGATAGGAGCCTGCATTTGCAGCATTAACCGGGAGTATATTCCCCGATTGTTAAACTGCTTTGCAGCCATAGGGTTGAGCTGAAACCTCAGCTTTCCCTCACTTGGCTCAGCAATGTATCCAGACAGAAACGAACATGTCCATTCTTCCAGCTTATTATCCTGCTGTAAGATGTTCCATCGAATGGGTTTGGATCGGAGCGATTCAAACAGTTCGTCCTTTAGCCAGGTGCTGTTTTTACTCTTGTCGCAACCAAGCAACGCCAGCACATCCCAGACATTTACGGTGTAATACTCACTGCTGTAATTGTCTTTAATAGCTTCATACAAACAAATATTGACTAACTTTCGTTCGGTAGCAGAGTAGCTGTTCTGGATATGAACAGCTGCCGTTGGCTTATTTAGAATAGTAGGCGCGTAATTCATTTGTATTCAGCAAGATACCCGTAAAAGGTAAGATTGCCAGATACAAAAAACGACCTTTCATACCGTGCTAAAAAGGTGTGTCATTTTTGTCCCCGAATCCTACGACCTTTAGCACCGGATTATAGAAACTTAAAACAAAGATAAAAAGACAAATAAAAACAAAGTAAAAAAAAAAACAAGTAATAAGAAAAAAAATATAAAACTAA
>CALDSK010000229.1 GCA_937911865.1 uncultured Synechococcus sp. | reverse complement strand
GTCGCCGCCTCAAGCTCAGCCCCCTCAGCCGCTCTGCGCACCGAGCTAAAGCCGCCATTGTTTGCCAGCGAAAGCGTTCCACTAAAAACACCTGTGCCAGCAGGCGTGACGCTAAACGTGCCTTGAGAAATGCCACCCATCACGTTGTCATCAACCGTTCGCCACCGCTCGGCTTCAGCTGGCGTCTCAAAATCTGCAATCAGCACTGATGACTCGTTCTTCACTGACTTACTGACCTCCTGCTGCTGAGACTTATCTGCTGCTGACCGTTGAGGCGCACTCGCAGCGGTGCCGACCCACCAGATCGCTGCCACCATACATAGAAGGCTAAAGATTTTTAGTGCAAGCTTCATTCTGAGGGCCCATATCTTACGGTTCTAATGACGAGAGATTCAAACCATCCATCGACTTGAAGAAGCTGAGTAGTTGACGTTTAATCGCCTGGACGCCACCTTCCACGTTGGATTCTACATTGAGTGGCAGCACCGGATCATGTAGCGACAGACGCAGAAGAAACCAGCCGTCTTCCGCGGCATTTGAGCAGGCGACTCGAATGCCTTCGTAGTTGTTAGGAACAGCTTGCCAACCGGGCTGTGAGTCTACATAGGTTTGCAGCTGTTGAATCACGAAATTGCCGTGTGTCTGAAAGTCTTCAGTCAAAATTTTCAGCCGATACTCCTGACTTTCCTGTGGTTCTTTGAGATCAGCAATCAAATCAGTGATGACCTTACCCGACTGACGAGCAAGTGCCAGCTCTACTAGCAGCTTACTCACTAAATAAGCCCCATCGTCTAAAAAGTAATTCTCCTTCATCGCGCCGTGGCCAGAGGTCTCAATCGCCAGCCATGACGCCTGCCCAGCGTCATTCAGTCGCACCGCTTCATTGATCACATTTTTATAGCCTCGCCTAAACCGATGATGAACGCCGCCCTGACCCGCAATAAAGTCCGCGAGGCCATCAGAAGTAATCGAATCGGTGACAATAGTAGAGCCGGGATGCTCACGCAAAACGACCGCTGAAATGAGAGCAATCAGACGATTTCGATTAAGCTCATTGCCCTTGGAGTCTACAGCAGCGGACCTGTCAACATCGGTATCAAAAATAATGCCAAAGTCAGCACCATTGTCTAACACTGCCTGACGAATCGCTTTCATAGCGTCCTCGTTCTCGGGGTTAGGAATGTGGTTGGGAAAGTTACCGTCGGGCTCTAAAAACTGGCTGCCGCTGGTATCTGCGCCCAACGGTTTCAGCACTTTGTCCGTGTAGAATCCACCGGCTCCGTTACCGGCATCCACAACAATGTGCAAGCCTTTTAGCGGCTGTTCGTAATCGTCTAGATGGTTCACTGACTGCCGAATCTGTTGCACCAGTCCGTCCGAATAAACAGAGATAAAGTCCTTTGCTGAAAACTCTCCTTGAGCCGCCGCTGTGAGGAACTCATCTTCGTAAGCAAGCTTCAGAATCTGGGCGATATCTGGTTTGTTGAGCCCGCCTTGCGCCGTAAAAAACTTTAGCCCGTTGCGGTTAAACGGCAGGTGGCTAGCGGTAAGCATGATGGCACCGTCACAGCTGTAGCCGGGGGTGACGGTACTCATAAACATGGCTGGAGTGGATGCGATCGCAAAATCATAAACGCTCGCCCCAATCGATCTCATCCCCTCTGCTAGCCCACTCATTAGAGCTGGGCCTGACAGACGACTATCACGCCCGACCGAAACCACAAGGTCACTAGCGGCTTTATCTAACGTTTTCGCTAGCCAAGTGACAAATGCCTGACCCAGCTTGTAAGCAACCTCAGGTGTCAAATTTACAGATTCTCCGGCGACCCCTTCTAGCGCAACACCACGAATATCTGAGCCATTTTGTAAACGCTGCCAAGTTTGTATATCTGTCGCCATGAAAGCTTCCATTGTCCTCGCAGTATTCTTGCAGTGTGTCGTTATGCAGTATGTCCCTATACTGGCTTAGGGTAGCTCGCTCAGTTTTATAGACTGAAAAACATACGAATTTTTCTAGGTTCTTAGGGCGATTGTGATGTGCTCACTGCTGGATTTACGCGGCCTGCAATCGGGTCTCTGTTAAATTGAGTAGGATACAAGTCAACACAGGCCTTGCCCAAACCGCTTTTGCGTCGGTGATGATTTACTGTCTAAACCCCTCGTGTCCTCATCCTCCAAACCCTGTTGGCAACGTGCACTGTCAGTATTGCGGCGTGCCGATTGCGCTGCGAAACCGGTTTAAAGCGCTGAATTTGCTAGGTCAAGGGGGATTTGGCAAAACCTATCTGGCCCAAGATCTCGATAATCGAAATAAGCCTTGCGTCATCAAAAGGCTGACCTATGAAGGGGCTGACGACTACGCAACCGAAAAGGCCCGGCAGCTGTTTGAACAAGAGGCCGAACGACTAGACCAGCTTGTGCATCCGCAAATACCTCGGCTGCTGGCCTACTTTCAAGAAGGGAGCTATCTGTATCTGGTTCAAGAGGTGATTGAGGGGCAAACGCTTCACGCGGAGCTACAGTCTCAGGGGCTTTTTACCGAAGCCAAAATTAGAGCCGTGCTTCAAGGCTTGCTACCGGTGCTTAGCTTTGTTCATGGCCGCAGCGTCATTCATCGCGACATTAAACCAGACAACATTATGCGGCGGCGCAACGGCGAGCTGATTTTGATTGACTTTGGGGTCGCTAAGTTTCTAGAAGAATCTGGCTTCACGCAATCTACCACCACAATCGGGACGCCTGGATATGCCGCGCCTGAGCAGATTCAAGGGCGCGTTAAGCCCGCTAGCGACTTGTTTGCACTCGGCGCAACCTGCTTCCAGCTTATGAGCCAGTGCTTCGATACTGACAGGGCGTCTACCGTAGGCTATGGCTGGGTAAGAAAGTGGAAAACTTACGTACCAGAGCCAATTAGCGACGACCTAGCCGCCATTTTGACCCGGATGATAGAGGTAGACGACCGCCTGCGCTACACCACAGCGGCAGACGTTCTAAACGACCTCAATGCAGTAGGAATAGGCACTAGACCCAGCTTCGCGCCAAAGGCAGCAGCATCGCAGCTACCAACCGTTGCCGTTGCGCCTGCTAGTCCACAGGCCTTATCAGGTGCTCAGACGTCAGAATCGCAAACTTCAGGCACTCAGACGTCATCCCAGGGCTCAAGCGCCAAGGAATCAAACGCGAATCCCGCACCCGCCAACACACCCAGCGCTGTCAGCGGCACGCCAAATCCTGCCGCGGCTCAGGCCGTAAGACCGTTAGGATCAGTCGCCGGGCCGCCTGCATCAAATCCTCCGCCTCAGGGCTCGTCTCAGGGCTCGTCTCAGGGTTCTGCCCCGACAGCGCTTTCTACGAAGAACTCAGCGCAAACACCGTCAGCGCCAGTACCCTCAACGCCAGCCTCAAAGGGACCAGCCGGACCGTTAAAAAAAGTACCTGTGAGTCTAGGGTTTTGGCTGCGCTATGGCTTTTTTAGCTACGCCGGACATTCTCTAGGGTTTTTAGCAGCGGCAGTTGTGACCTTGCTATATGTCGTATCGACTCACCACAACGTGAGTAATATCTCGTCTGCTGATCTGGGGGCTGTGCTCAGGCTGCTGGGATGGATGCACTGGCCCGTAGCAGGTTTTTTTGTGGGGTTGGCGCAGTGGCTGGTTGTCAGAAAGTGGCTTCCACGGGCAATGTGGTGGCTACCGGCGACGGTGGCAGGTTTTTGGGCGATCGCCATGGCGATCGCTATCGGATATGCCGATGCTTTTAGCGGTATTCTGGTGGGGATGTTTGTCGGGTTGCCACAGTGGGCTGCTATGCGACAGCAAGCACCGCGCGCAGGCTGGTGGGTGCTGTGGAGCATGATATTTACAGCTGCGCTATGTCAGGCTTTGTCAACTGGGCTTTTTAGCGTGTTGGCTTGGATGGCGCTAGTACCACTGCTAGATGGACTGTTTTTATCGTGGATATTACGTCAGCAGGTGAGTGAAGGGGATAGGGGATAGGGAGCTTGGAATGTTGTTTAGCTGCCGTTTCCCAACGTCGTTTTTGCAGATTTTTTAGCAGGAGAAGTGGGTGCTCAAACTGATGGCGCAGGCTGCAATTGGGCTAGCTAGTAAGCTAGTCAATGGACCAGTGGGCTGCTCAGTGGGTGGACTATTCAACTGGCTACCAGTAGAAGGTTTTTTGAGCGTTGCCAGCAATCGCAGCGTTTTGAGTCTGGGCAGTGTGGGCAGCTTGCTCAGCATTGGTAGTGCAGGCAGCATTTTGAGCATTTGTAGCGCTGGCAGCATTTTAAGCATTGGCAGCGCTGGTAGCATTTTGAGCTTTATGAGTGCGGGCAGTGTGCTGTCGGCGCTGAGTATCAGCAGTCGATTGAGCTTTATGCAAAACCGGGCCGTCCGCAATCGGGTGCGATCGCTCAAACTAGAGGAGACAGGCAAACAACTCTAAAGCCAATGTCGTCCGTTCTGTTGTGGAAAGGATAGGTTAGCCGATAGGCGGACCGACAGTTAGAAGGCAAATAGAACCAAGATCCCCCGCGCAAAGACTTCTTTTGCCCTGAGAGCCTTTGAATATTGCGTTTAGAAGAGTTTCTGGCCTCAAACGCCTGCCAGCCGTCTAGACACCACTCCCAAACGTTGCCGTGCATATCGTACAGACCAAAAGCATTAGGAGAGAAACTACCCACCTCGGTTGTCTGCTGCCGGTACAGTCCCTTTGGGCCAGCGCTGTAGGTATAGTTACCGTTGTAGTTGGCAAGGTCTGGGGTAAGGGTCTCACCAAAGTGAAAAGGCGTTGTGGTCCCGGCGCGGCAAGCATATTCCCACTGAGCGTTGCTAGGCAGGCGATAGTCTCGTCCGGTTTGAGCAGAGAGCTTATGGCAAAACTCTGCGGCGTGTGTCCAAAAAATATTCTCAATCGGCTGTAGAGGCTTTTTAATCTGGCTAGCCGGGGCGGGCGTAGCTTTACCAGCGATGGCTTTAGGGCCCATAATAGCTTTCCACTGAGCCTGCGTGACCGTGCACTGCCCTATCCAAAAGCCCGACAGGGAGACTTCTCTGCTCGGAAATTCATCATCGCTCGCCTCTTTTTCGCCTTTAGCAGCGCCCATCACAAACTCTCCCCCGGGAATATGCACCATTGTCATCTGGGTGCGCGGGTCTAGTGCTTCGCAGAAAGTTGTTGCTTCGCCGTGAATCTGTTCAACAACTTGACCGTATGCGTTCACCCGTACGGTCTCAAACGGGACAGATTTGTACGACAGCGGCTGAAGCGACGGCTGGGCAAGCCTTAGATTCACCTTTGCAGGTCGGACCCAGCGCTTTGCATTGGCAGGCACGTTCTCCAACGAAATTGGCTCTGGTGAGATAGACTCTGGCGAGATAGATATAGATTCTGATGCAACTGAGTGAGCGCTGTCTAGAGTTTGATTCGTACTTTGATTCGTGCTTTGGGGCTCTTTAGGCCGGTTTCCCAGCACCAGCTTTTCTATATTGCGAACATCTTCATCGCGCAAGCTCAGCAAGCGCTGCAAATCTTTCAAATCTTGAATCGCAACATCATGCAGCGGATAGGAAAACGTCTTTTCAGCTTCCAAAGCTTTGGTATACAACGCTAAATGCTTTTGTCTTTCCCGGTAGGGCTGCAAAATCTCATTCTCTATCGCCTTTGCCTGCTCTGTTGATAAGCTTAGCCGCTGCTGCCACTGAGCAAGTACGGCGTGACCCGCGGGTCCAATCATGCCGTTGCGAATTTTGTTTTGGACCTGTTTTCGATAGCGCTGTTCATTATCTAGCTGTACGCTGGCAATCACAATGTTGTAGCCTTGCTGTCCGTTAAAGATAGCTGGCTCCATCGCTGGCGCGGCGACCTCTACCTGCGCTTTGACATACTCATGCAGATTTTGAGCAGAAATAAAGTCTTGACCATCAGGCGCAGCGCCTCCTGTTTTTAGACCTTCTACCAGGTATCGCGTATAGACAGACAGCGGTTCTCCTTTTTGTTCTAGGGCGTAGCGAGCTGAGGTAGAAGAGGTGAGAATGCACCAGCCTTTTCCGCCTAGCTGAGCTTCAATATCTACGCTGTCGTCGCTCATGGTTAAGAAACCATCGGCAAAGGCCGCGCCAAAACAACAGTCAAGGATAACAACTTTGCGGGCGGCCATACAGTTGCTAAGCTCTCTTTTGAGAAAGTGCGCTTCTACAGCGGTACCCGCATTTGGCCGACCGTTCGAGAATAGTTCGGTTTGGGTGGTGGTGAGGTAAAAGTCACCGGTCATATCTTTAAGACCATGTCCGGTGAAATAGAACAGAACAAGGTCTTTTTTGGTGAGGTTAGCAAAGACTTCGCTGATGCGCGATCGCATGTCTCCTACGTGAGGGTTTATCAGCGTAATCACCTCATCAAAACCACCAATCTCTGGACAATCTAGGACAGCAGACAAAGCCGCTACCCCATTTAAGGGACAGTGGAGCGATGATAGGCCAACGCCGTAGTCGCCGACGCCTATCAATAATGCAATTTTTCTAGCCATTGGTCGACGGTGCGATGATCAGGTGCAGTAAGCACGTGGAAATCAGATGTGACGATTTACGAGCGAACTTACTTGGCCACTTTCATCCGCTGTGCGGCCTCCACCAGTTTGTCAATCACCTGGATATAGTCATCGGGATGAACATTTTTGGCGTCAATCTTTTGAGATTGACCATCGACTTCTATGGTCAGTTCCATTGGCTGGTCTCTGAGGCGATCAAAGACTTCACCGGCCGCCTGGCGTAGCGCGCTGCCCGGAATTTCTGCGGTAAGCACGCTCCACAACCACTGAGCGCCCATCGCACCTTCTGGCATCTGGGTATCAGCGACCCGATCCACAGCATCAATAGCATCTACCGATCGCAGCTCGCGAAACAGCGTTTGCGTTTGGGCTTCTTGTTGATTATCTGGAAGGGCGCTGTTCGCCGCACGCCAGTCAATCGTCAACGAAACTGTATCCATCATGACTTCTCTTTTGTTATGCAAATTCACCATGATCCAATTTTCTGTTATTTCATAATCAACTGCCGGAGAATTGAATCAGCTTCGTTAAATATTTATCCCAAATAAAAAGGATTTGATACGTCAAGAACGCATCAATACCGCCACACCTCTCTACACACATGCATTACAGACATTATGAAGCGATATTGATTTGATAAGCTCAATCAAAGAAAAACACGGAAGATTTCAGGCAACAAGCTGTTGCAAATATCACAACAGCTACTGTGCAGGGTCATACCCCTCACAGGCAGAAACGCTTATAGTTCAGTAAATGTACGTGTTTAGGAACAGTTTTTAAATAGGGATAGGAGAGAGTTTCTGCGGATATTTTTACGGTTTTCGGAATTTAACCGGAATTTGGTCGGGTTTAAGTTCTAGTGCAACAACTGATTGATAAATCGCTTGATAAAACCACGTTCTGAATTTGATGGCTTCTTGCATAGCAAGATAGGTTGCCGCCATACTGAGAAGACTACATACGGCGTAAGACCAAGCCTGAGGCGCTGAGAATATTTTGAGGCAAAAGACAAAGGCAAAAGCTAATAAGCCCAAGCTAATGCCCCGCAGCATGATGTGAGTAACGCGTCTCAAATCGAATATAAGCCTTAGCTTATAGAGGCAGGTCTAAAGCTAAGGCTTATTGCTAAGGCTTATTCAGGTCAGTATTTATGGCGCTAAGAAGGTACCAAGACAGAGCAAAACTTAAGGCAGTTCGGTAGTGCCCATCAGGTAGCGATCGCACTCCCGCGCAACCCCTCTCCCTTCGTTAATCGCCCACACAACCAAACTCTGCCCACGACGACAGTCACCCGCAGCAAATACGCCTGGCTTGTTCGTTGTATAGTCTTCATGCTCAGCTTTTACATTGCTGCGCTCAGTTTTCTCTAAACCCAAAGCATCTAATAAAGGAGACTCAGGCCCTAAGAATCCCATCGCTAGCAATACTTGCTGCGCCGGCATTCTAATTTCTGTTCCCGGTACGTGAGTGGGGGTAAAGCGACCATTTCCACCCCGCTCCCACTTCACCTCTACGGTATGGACAGCGGCAACATTGCCATTGCCATCGTCCTCAAACTTTGTAGCCGTTCTGACATAGCCCCGAGGGTCCTCGCCAAAGAGCGCTTTCGCCTCTTCCTGACCATAGTCCAAGCGATAGATTTTTGGCCATTCGGGCCAAGGATTATTCGCCGCGCGCACTTCAGGCGGTTTTGGCATAATCTCTAGCTGATTAATGCTCTTGCAGCCATGACGAATAGAAGTGCCCACACAGTCTGTACCCGTATCGCCACCGCCAATAATCACAACATCTTTTCCTGCCGCAGAGATATAGTCATCACCTGGCTGGCCATCTAAAACTGCCTGGGTATTAGCCGTCAGAAACTCCATTGCAAAGTTAATGCCATGGAGTTCTCTGCCTTCAATCGGCAAATCTCTAGGGCGAGTGGAACCCGTGCAAAGAATAACAGAATCGAAGTCATTCAACAGCTTTTCAGCGGGCAGGTCTCTGCCTACTTCAGTGTTACAAACGAAGGTAATGCCCTCCGCTTCTAAAATATCCAGCCGCCGCCGCACAATGTCTTGCTTGTCGAGCTTCATATTAGGGATACCGTAGGTCAGCAGTCCCCCCGGGCGATCGGCACGTTCATAAACAGTGACCGTATGACCAGCCTTGTTGAGCTGATCGGCAGCAGCTAGACCCGCCGGGCCAGAGCCGACAATCGCCACTTTTTTACCCGTGCGCTTACTGGGCGGACGCGGCACGATCCAGCCCTGTTCCCAGCCCTTTTCGATAATTGAATATTCAATATTCTTGATCGTAACTGGTGGATTGGTCAGACCAAGCACACAAGAGCCTTCACAGGGCGCGGGACAGACGCGACCGGTGAATTCAGGGAAATTGTTGGTCTTGTGCAGGCGATCTAACGCCTCTTGCCAAAGCCCCCGGTAAATCAAATCATTCCACTCAGGAATCAGGTTGTTGATAGGGCAACCGCTGGCCATACCACTGATCATTTCACCCGTGTGGCAGAAGGGCGTACCGCAGTCCATGCAGCGAGCGCCCTGGTTTTGCAGCGCCTGATCGGGCATAGGCTGATGAAACTCTTTCCAATTACGAATGCGATCTTCTGGAGAGGTTTCGGTAGGTGCTTCGCGCAAGTGTTCGATGAAGCCGGTTGGTTTTCCCATAGTGATGTTGTTTTGCTATGTCGTTTGAAGTGAGGAGTCGTTGTTATGTAGTCTGTGGATTTTTGGCTACGCTTCGAGAAAATTAGCTGCCACTGACCCTTGCGAGATCACGAGCATTTTCTTCAAAGGCGGCAGACATCGCTTCGTCGTTACTAAGGCCAGCATCTAATGCTTTTTGAATGTGCTGTAAAACACGCTTGTAGTCGCGAGGCATCACTTTTACAAACTTGGGAACTGTAGCTTCCCAGTCTTCTAACAGAGACTTGGCCTTGTGGCTGTAGGTGTAGTTCGCATGGCGTTGAATAATATCTCGCAGCGCCTGCTTTTCATCAGCGGTTTCAACCCGCTCTAGGCCAACCATCTCTGTGTTGCATCGGCTTGCAAAGTCGCCAGCTTCATCTAGCACATAGGCGACGCCGCCGCTCATACCGGCTGCGAAGTTACGGCCCGTGCGGCCCAATATGACAGCCTTACCGCCCGTCATGTATTCACAGCCATGGTCACCCACGCCTTCAACAACCGCCTCCGCGCCAGAATTACGAACACAGAAGCGTTCGCCAGCCTGACCGTTAATGTAGGCCTCTCCATTGGTCGCCCCGTATAGCGCAACGTTACCGGCCACGATGTTGTCGGCAGCCACTAAAGAAGAATTTTCGGGCGGATAAACAATCAGCTTGCCACCGCTGAGGCCCTTACCGAGGTAGTCGTTAGCGTCTCCTTCTAGCCTGAGCGTCATTCCCTTCGGAACAAAGGCACCAACGCTCTGCCCAGCAGTGCCCTGGAAGTGAAGCCGCACGGTATCTTCAGGCAGACCTTCCCAGTGCTTTTTGGTAATCTCATTGCCGACGATGGTACCGACTACCCGGTTGATATTGGTAATTGGCAGGGTTGCTTCTACCTCTTCACCGTTCTCAATAGCAGGCTGACAGATGTCCAATAGTTTAGTGATGTCGAGCGATTTGTCTAGACCGTGATCTTGAGTTTCGGTGCAGTAGCGGCCCACTTCTGGGCCCACTTCTGGCTTGTGCAGCAAAGGAGAGAGATCGATGCCCTTGGCTTTCCAGTGGTCGATGGCTTTTTTCGGCGCGAGCATTTCTGTTCTGCCCACCATTTCATCTAGCGTACGGAAGCCCAGCTCTGCCATAATTTCACGCGTTTCTTGGGCGATGAATTTCATGAAGTTCACGGCGTAGGCAGGATCGCCGTTGAACTTGCTGCGCAGATCTGGGTTTTGGGTGGCGACGCCAACCGGGCAGGTGTTGAGATGGCAGACGCGCATCATAATGCAGCCTAAGGTAACCAAAGGAGCGGTGCTAAAGCCAAATTCTTCAGCGCCAAGGAGAGCTGCGATCGCCACATCTCTTCCTGTCTTCATCTGCCCATCTGTCTCAATCACAATCCGACTGCGCAAATTGTTGAGTACCAGGGTCTGATGCGTTTCGGCTAGGCCCAGTTCCCAGGGCAAACCCGCATGCTTAATAGAGGTTTGCGGCGAAGCGCCGGTACCGCCATCAAAGCCAGAGATCAGAACCACATCTGCATGCGCTTTAGCCACGCCAGCGGCAATCGTGCCTACCCCAACTTCAGACACCAGCTTTACGCTCACCCTAGCCGCCCGGTTTGCATTCTTCAGATCGTGAATCAGCTCAGCGAGGTCTTCAATAGAGTAAATGTCGTGGTGGGGTGGCGGCGAAATTAGCCCCACGCCCGGCGTAGAGTTTCGCACCTTGGCAATCCACGGGTACACCTTGCGACCCGGCAGCTGACCACCTTCTCCTGGCTTGGCTCCCTGCGCCATTTTGATCTGAATCTCTTTGGCCTGAGAAAGGTATAAGCTGCTGACGCCGAATCGCCCGGAAGCCACCTGCTTAATCGCACTGTTTTTAGAGTCGCCCTGCTCGTTCGTCCAGGTATAGCGAGCCGGGTCTTCGCCGCCTTCACCCGTGTTGGAGCGGCCACCGATTCTGTTCATTGCGATCGCCAGCGTTTCATGCGCTTCTTGAGAAATGGAGCCATAGCTCATCGCGCCAGTCTTAAAGCGCTTCATAATCGCTTCAATCGGCTCTACTGCCTCAATCGGAATCGGTTCACCAGGCACAAATTCCAACAGATCGCGCAGTCGAAAGAACTGTTTGCCCTGCTCATTCACCAGCTTGGAGTAGGTCTTGAATTTGTCGTAGTTGCCGTCACGAGTCGCTTGCTGCAATAGGTGAATGCTTTGCGGGCTGAGCAAATGCGCTTCGCCATCCTTTCTCCACTGATACTCACCGCCGACATCTAGCGTGGCCGCATTGTGGCTACCCGTCGCCACGCGATCGGGGAATGCATGACGGTGGCGCTGAACAGCTTCTTGGGCCAGCACGTCTAAACCGACGCCCTGAATACGTGAAGCGGTCCAAGTAAAGTACTTGCCAATAACAGAGTCATTTAGGCCAATCGCTTCAAAAATCTGCGCCCCTCGGTAGCTTTGCAGCGTGGAGATACCAATCTTAGAAGCAACTTTCACCACGCCCTTTGTTGCCGCTTTGATGTAGTTCTTGCAGGCATCTTTGAAGTCAACATCGCGCAGCAAATTCTCATCGATCATCCGCTGGAAAGTTTCAAAGGCCATATAGGGATTGATCGCACCGCAGCCGTAGCCCAAGAGCACTGCAAAGTGATGCACTTCGCGCGGCTCGCCAGATTCCAACACAATGCCCACCCGGGTGCGAGTTCCATTGCGAATGAGATGGTGATGCAAACCGGCAACCGCTAGCAGTGCAGGAATCGGCGCTCTGTTTTGAGCAATATCGCGATCGGAGAGAATCAACAGTTCATGACCAGCCGCAATCTCTTCATCGGCCTTCATGCAAAGCGCTTCCATAGCACCGGCCAACCCGGCCTCGCCCGCATCCGGGTCAAACAAAATCGGCAGCACCGCCGTTTTGAACTGGGTATTGTGCTTGATTTTGGCAAGCTCTGCATTCGTGATAAACGGCGTATCTAGCTGTAGCAGGTGGCAGCTGTCGGGCGTTGGCTCTAGAAGGTTCTTCTCAGCGCCGATGGTGGTTTTGGCCGAGGTAATAATTGCCTCGCGAATAGAGTCAATCGGGGGATTGGTCACCTGAGCAAACAGCTGTTGGAAATAGTTGTACAGCAGCTTAGGGCGCATAGAAAGCACTGGCAAAGGCGTGTCTGTTCCCATCGCGCCAATCGCTTCTACGCCGTTTTTGCCCATGGGCGACAGCAGCATGCGCAGCTCTTCAAAGGTATAGCCAAAGGCCATTTGACGCTTAGTTACCGCAGCCGGGCTCGTATCTACCGCGGGCTCAACGGCATCAGCGGGGGCCTGCAAAGTTTCGAGCGTCACCAGATTCTCATCTAGCCACTGTTGGTAGGGCTCAGTGGCCGCAATCTGTTGTTTAATTTCGCTATCAGAGACAATACGCCCGGCTTTAGTATCAACTAAGAACATTTTTCCGGGCTCCAGCCGACCTTTTTTCACCACGTCTTCAGGTGGCACAGGCAGCACGCCAGCCTCAGAAGCCATAATTACCCGGTCATCTTTGGTAACGTAATAGCGCCCAGGACGCAGGCCATTGCGATCGAGCACCGCGCCCATCTGAATGCCATCGGTAAAGGCAATCGAAGCAGGACCGTCCCACGGCTCAATCAAGCAAGAGTGATACTCATAAAACGCTTTCTTCTCAGCGTCCATAGTCTTATGACCAGACCAAGGCTCGGGCACCATCATCATGAGTGAGTGGGGGAGCGATCGCCCACTGAGTGCCAGCAGTTCGAGCGTGTTGTCAAAAATTGTGGAGTCGCTGCCGTTAATGTTAATCAGCGGCTTAGCTTTCTCTAGGTCTTCACCAAATAGCTCAGACTCAAACATGCTCTGACGAGCGGTCATCCAGTTGATGTTGCCACGCAGCGTATTGATTTCGCCGTTGTGAGCGATGTAGCGATAGGGATGCGCCCGCTCCCAGCTAGGAAACGTGTTGGTACTAAAGCGAGAGTGCACCAGTGAAAGCGCACTTTCCATATCCGGATCGCCCAGGTCCAAGTAATACTTACCGACTTGAACCGGCATTAGCATGCCTTTGTACACAATGGTGCGACATGAAACGCTAGAGACATACCAGTAACTATCGACTTCGACGATGACACGATGCGCTAACTTACGAACTAAATACAGCTTGCGCTCTAGGGCCAGCTCGTCTGCTTCTACAAGCAAGCTGCCGCGACCAATAAATGCTTGCTGTATGAAAGGCTCGCTGTCTTTTGCCGTTGGGCCAAGAGAGGAATTATCTGTCGGCACGTCTCGCCAACCCAAAACTTTTACCCCTGCCTCAGCAGCCACCTGCTCAAAGCGTTTGCGACCCTCAGCGCGAACGGCCGCATCGGGGCTCGCATAAATCATCGCTACGCCGTACTGGCCTGCCGCTGGCAAATCAATTCCTTCCGCCTTGGCAACCTTGACCATAAACCGATGGGGCATCTGCATCAGAATACCCGCACCATCGCCCGTGTTGGGTTCAGCGCCTACCGCGCCTCTGTGATCTAGATTCAGCAAAATGGTCAGGCCCTGCTGCACAATATCGTGAGAGGCCTTGCCCTTCATCTGCACAACAAAGCCGACGCCACAAGCATCGTGTTCATGCTGTGGATCGTAAAGACCTTGCTGAGTGGGACCACTGGGCTTCTGGCCGTTTAGACCTTTTGACAAGCGATTCCTGAGGCTATTTACAGGTTGGTCGGAAGGAGCCATCACAAATAACCGAGGAAAAGAATACTTCAAAGCAAATCTAAGTCAGCAGATGCTTGCAGTCGTCATCCATACAAAAGTGAAATATCCACTGCGTAAAGAATAATGATCGCAAAGACACCTCATGAGCTGAGCCTCAAGCGCTCAAACGGACTGGTTTGATATCGACAAAGAGGGATATTTATTGTCTATCAATTACGAGTAAAAGAATAAATGCCTTAATAAAATCCACAGATGGCTTAACAAAACCATCTTCTTTGTAACGAAACATATCCGTAGTCAACGCACTCAATTGTCTGCTTTTGCAAACATTACGAGTATTCCCTCGCCCTCTGCTGGCGTCAAAATAAGTATCAAAATATTCCGTATTGCCCGAAAAAAGCTGCGTATTTTCCGCCAAAGGACTTTCTTTTCAAGAGATTGACTATTTTTCACTTTTCCTGTAGAGGGCTCGCCTGATTTTCTTTTGCTTGTTTTTTCTAGAGCTTGCTTTTTCTAGAGCACGGCAGCTCCCTACAAACTAAACAGCCTCAGCAAACACCCCTGCCTAAACGGCTAAGAACCTTTGAATCACGTCGCTGTTAAGCTGACTGGCCTCACCTGAATCAACAATGCCACCTTTTTGCATGGCGTAGTAGTAGTCGGCCTGCTGAGCAAAGTGCAGGTGCTGCTCTACTAGTAGCACTGACATGCCGCTAGTTTCTACGATTTGCCTGACGGCGTTTTCAATGTCAAGAATGATCGAAGGTTGAATGCCCTCGGTGGGCTCGTCGAGGACAAGCAGCTGAGGGCGGCTCATAATGGCGCGGGCGATCGCAAGCTGCTGCTGCTGACCGCCACTTAGATCGCCACCCATCCGAGAAAGCATTTGCTTTAGCACGGGGAACAGCTGCAAAATGTCTTCGGGGACGTCTGCATTTAGCGGATTCCCCTTTTGATTGGCCTTGGCCTCTAGCCCAACCAGAAGATTCTCTTTTACGGTCAGTCGCGGAATAATTTCACGCCCTTGAGGGACATAGCCAATACCGAGTTTGGCGCGTTTATTCGTCGGTAAGGGCAGCAGAGACTTGCCTTGATAGTCAATCCGGCCACTGCGAGGGGCCAGCAAACCCATGACAGTTTTCAGCAGGGTTGTTTTGCCCACGCCGTTGCGCCCAATCAGGCAGACCATTTTGCCTGGGGGAATGGTCATATCGACATTGCGCAGAATATGGCTCTCGCCGTAGTAGACGTTTAGGCCGGAAATCTGGAGGGTAGGTGCGGCTTGAACGGGCGCAGGATTGGGAAGCGTGGTGGTTTGGGTCATGACGGTTGTGATTGTCTAAAAGTGTGAGATAAGCATGCGAGCGATGGGTTTCTTTAACCTTTAAAGAACAAACTAAATTGCGTCAGGATCGCCCAAATATACCTTGATCACACGAGGGTCGTTTTGAATTTCATCCATAGTGCCTTCGCACAGTACGCTGCCTTCGTGTAGCACCGTTACTTTGTTCTGTTGGGCAATCTGTCGAACAAATTCCATATCGTGCTCGATAACAATTACCCCATGGCTTTCTGCTAGTGAAAGCAACAGATCGCCTGTGCGTTCGGTTTCTTCGTCTGTTAGGCCTGCAACCGGCTCGTCTACTAGCAACAGATCTGGCGACTGAGCCACTAACATGCCAATTTCTAGCCACTGTTTTTCTACGAGAGAGGGCAGCGCTGCCGGGGTATGAGCGTTGGCAGTGAGTCCAATTGTTTGCAACAGACCGCCCACTGTTCTTGCTTCAGCTTTCGGGGTTGGCTTAAACAGAGTGTGCCATACGGTTTTGACCCGGTTACAAGAGAGTTCTAAATTCTCTCTGGGCGTGAGGTTGAGATACACCCTTGGGGTCTGGAACTTGCGACCAATGCCGAGACGTGCGATCGCATGTTCGGGCATCGACTTAATGTCTTTTCCCTTAAATAGGGCCTTCCCTTCTGTCGGCTGCACCTTGCCGGTAATCACATCCAAAAAGGTCGTCTTCCCAGCGCCGTTCGGACCGATAATAACGCGCAGTCCTCTATCACCTACTTGAAAGTTGAGCCCGTTAATGGCCTTGAATCCATCGAAGCTGACGGTGACGTCTTTAATATCTAGAAGTGGCGGGGCCTGAGCTGGCGAGGATTGGCTAGAAGACTGAGTAGCGGCAGCTGTCATGAGTTTTCTCCTGACTTTATAGGAGCAGTGGAGGTTGTCGGATCAACAGGTTGCGTTTTGCCATATAGGTCGGCTTCTTGCCGGACGGTTTCGTCTACCTCTAAGCGAGGGTAGGTGGCCACAACGGGTGGTTTGCCAAAGAGCGATCGTAAATCATCTTTTGCCCGGTACCGAAACCAGCCAATAATGCCATCGGGCAGCACCGTCACCACAATCAGGAACAGCGCGCCCTGAAAAAACAGCCAGATATCGGGATATTGCTCGCTTAGCAGCGTTTTCCCCCAGTTCACAACCAGCGCACCTACGATGGCACCCACCAGCGAGGCCCGGCCACCCACAGCCACCCAAATCACCATCTCAATCGAGAAGGCGATGCTCATATACTGCGGTGAAACAATCCCTGACTGCACCGTGTAGAGTGCGCCCGCGATACCTGCGATGCCCCCAGAAACGGCAAAGACCAGCACCTTAAAGGCGGTGGGATCGTAGCCGGAAAAGCGTACCCGGTTCTCGTCGTCGCGAATGGCAATTAGCATGCGGCCAAAGCGGCCACTCGTCAGCCACCGGCAGAGTAAGTAAGCCAGCGCCAGAAAAACAACGGTGGCGCAGTAAAAGTAAAACTGCATAACGTTGCCCCCAACCGACATCCCGAAGAGTTCGGTGGTGTTTGTTTTAAGGCCGTTTGTCCCGTTAATTAGCTTTTGCTGACCGTTGAAAAAGTTGAAAAAGACAACTAGCGCGGCCTGCGTCAGGATAGAGAAATAGACGCCTCGAATCCGATTGCGAAAGACTAGATAGCCTAGCAGTCCAGCAATAATAGAAGGAATTAAGAAAATCGCAACCGGCGAGAAACCAGATGAATAGCAGGGCTGCCAGAACCAGGGAAGCTGCGAGACGCCGTATAGGCTAAAGAAGTCGGGAATCGCGCCTTCTGGAAGCGTGTTTAGCTGTAGGTTCATGGCGATCGCATAGCCGCCTAGCGCGAAGAAAATTCCATGGCCTAGACTGAGCAGTCCGGTAAAGCCCCAGATCAGATCGATGCCTAGTGCAACAATGGCAAGCGAAAGGAATCTACCCAATAGACCTAGCCGGAAGCCAGAGATAAAGGCTGGGACCAGAAAGAGAAATATGAGCGTGATTGCGACAACAATCAGCAGCTCCCACCGTTTCGCTAATCCTGACTGTTCAGCTTTTGCAGTGATACCGGGTGTTTCAGTACCGCTTGTTTCAGTCGTCATATCTGACATGCTCTACACCTCCGCCGAGCGGCCTTTGGGCGGAAACAGTCCCGCCGGGCGCACCTGTAAAAACAGAATAATCAAGGCAAATACCATCACCTTTGCCATGCTGGTTGTTGCAAAAAAATCAAAGAAGCTGACCACTGCGCCGCCGTCGGCACCGCCCAGCAGACGAACCATCGTGCCAGAGCCCAACAGATAGGTGACGATACCGATACCCAGCGCAGCAATCACGCTGCCCAGCAGGTTGCCGACACCACCTACCACGACCACCATAAAGGCATCCACGATGTAGTTCACACCCAGGTTGGGCCCGACTGAACCTAGCAGCGTCACCGCAAAACCGGCAACGCCCGCGAGGCCTGAGCCCAGGGCAAACGTCACCGCGTCTACCTGAGCGGTCGGAATCCCCAGACAGGCGCTCATGTCTCGGTTTTGGGTCACCGAGCGAATGCGCAGCCCCCAGGCTGACTTTTGCAAGAACAGATACACGCCTAGCAAGCACAGCAGCGTCAGCACAATAATAAACAGTCTAGAAGCAGGAAACTGTATTCCAGCCGTCACTCTGATGCTGCCCTGGAGCCAGCCGGGCGCAGTGACATCGACATTGCGGGCGCTAAACCAGGGGCGAGCAAGTTGGGGATCGTTATTTATATTGCTACCGACGAACCAGGCGATCGCACCCGACAGCAAAAACAATCCTGTCGTCACCAAATTCTGTCGGTAAGATGGAATCCGCGCAGACTTACCTAGCAGCCACTTACCGCCAAAAAACAGTCCGCAAAAGGCCAGCAGTCCGCCGACCATGCCCCAACTCACACTGCGCACAAACTGACGCAGAATAAGGCTAACCCCCCAGGTCGCTAGCAGCGTTTCCAAGGGCCTGCCGTACAAAAATCGAATCACGCCGCGTTCAAGCGCCAGGCCAACGAGCGCCGCCACTACAAAAGACAACGGAATCGCGGCCCAAATATATAGCCCCTGCGATTCGGTGCCTAAGTAAGTCTTAAAGCCGTTTTGCACCACATAAGTCGTGTAGGCCCCTAGCATCATCAGCTCGCCGTGGGCCAAATTAATCACGCCCATCAGGCCAAACACAATCGCCAAACCCAGCGCTACGATCAGCAGCACCGTCCCAATACTCACCCCATTAAATAGGGTGGTGATCAACGTATTCATCACAATGCGTTCAGTTCCTCCAGCATTTTTCTTGTCGAGCAGGCTTCCCTGTTAGGCATCTCTTGCTTGTGTCACCGCTTCTGTGACCATCGCCAGCCGGCAAAAGAAAAAGGGCAGCCAGTCATAACGACCGCAGCCCTTTTAGGGGTTAACGACTCAAAAGTTTGCTTAACTCAATCTCAGAAACAGTCACATTCTTAAGCTTCAGTTTTGTATCTGCCGCCCTTGGCAGGGTCAGACCAGTCGCAGGCATAGCCCTTGGTATCAGGAACATACTGGTTCCAGGGTACAGGCTCTAGCGGGCCGTCGGTCGAAGAGACAATCTCGAACAAACCATCGTCGCGCACTTCGCCAATGCGAACGGTCTTAGAAATGTGGTGGTTGGGCTGCATGGTAACCAGGCCTTCAGGCGCCTCAAAGGTCTGACCATAGGCCGCTTCACGCACCGCTGGGATATCGGTCGTACCGGCAGCTTCAACCGCCTGCGCCCACAGATAAACCATAATGTAGGCGGCTTCCATCGGGTCGTTGGTTACGCGGTCTTCGCCGTACTTTGCCTTAAAGTCTGCAACCCACTTTTCGTTAGCAGGGCTCTCTACCGTCTGGAAGTAGTTCCAGGCCGCATAGTGACCTTCTAAAAACTCAGGTCCAATCTGGCGAACTTCTTCTTCTGCAATACTCACAGACATTACAGGGTATTGATCCGGGCCCATGCCTGCACTCTTGAGCTGCTTAAAGAAGGCCACGTTACTGTCACCGTTCAAGCTGTTGAAGATAACGCCGCCATCGGGCAACGCCTGCTGAATCTTCTCAATAATAGGCGTAACTTCGGTATTCCCCAAAGGCAGGTAGTCTTCGCCGACGGTTGTACCCCCGTTGGCCTTTAGCTGCTCTTTAATAATGTTGTTTGCCGTCCGTGGGAAAACGTAGTCAGAGCCCACCAGGAAGAAATCTGTTCCTTTATTTTCTAGCAGCCAGTCAACCGCCGGTTCAATCTGCTGGTTAGGCGCTGCGCCGGTGTAGAAGATATTCTGCGAGCACTCTTGGCCCTCGTACTGCACCGGATACCACAGCATGTGGTCTTTTTCTTCAAAAACAGGCAGAACCGCCTTACGGCTAGCAGACGTCCAGCAGCCGAATACAACAGCCACCTGGTCTTGGTCAATCAGCTTTTCAGCTTTTTCTGCAAAGGTTGGCCAGTCGGAGGCACCGTCCTCTTTCACAGCAACGATCTGCTTACCCAGCACACCACCTGCCGCGTTAATTTCTTCAATCGCGAGCTCTTCAGCATCAACTACAGTGGTCTCACTAATCGCCATCGTGCCGCTTAAAGAGTGCAAAATACCGACTGTAATTACGTCACTATCAGCGCCGGCCGCAGCTGGGCTAGCACCGCTATCAGCTTCAACTTCAGTCTCAGGCTCGGGTGCACAGGCCTTCAAAAATACGCTGGCACCCGCCGCGGCGCTACCGTAGGCCAAAAATTTACGTCTACCCAGTTTTGTCATGGTGGTCTCTCGACTTGCTTAAATCACACTTGCAACGATTTCTCATAAGGCCCTGAGTAGCTTTGTTGCTGAAGCCCTCTACCGACTAGCCATAGGACTGCGCTAACTTTTATTAAGAGAGTTCACTTAAGCTCACTCAATCAGGCTCAGCCCTATGAGTGAGGAAAAACCAGTTTGTCTCTGGTAGCCCTACCGAAGTTGAGGGTATCGTATGACTCAACTTCGGCCAAAGTTGTATCGCTCGATACCGAAAAACACTTGTTTACAAGCGGCTACCCCAGCTTTCGAGATTTGGAACACTTTATTACCGTTTTGTCATCATTGAGAAAAGACAATCTGCCGAAAGCAGCTATCTCATCACACAGAAAGCCTTTTTGTATTGGGTTTGACATATTCCCTGATGCGATAAAAGCTATGTTCTGACCAGGTATTCTAACCAAGCGAAATCGCTGTACACAGAGCGCTTCAACCGTCTGCCGCAGGTTTAGCAGTGTAGTTTCGTATCGGTTTTCTTTCTGGCGATCGCATCCATTCAACCCATCACAATTACTGACCCATCCTCTATTTCTCCGACAAACTGTCCCCTGAAAGTGACGTTACTTTCAGGGGAATTTCATTTGGAATTTCATAAAGAAATCGCATGTAGCCCAAGAAACATAATTTTCGTATCAAGTTATACTGATTTTTACACGGCTATTAAATTTTGAGCCTAGAATTATAATCTCAAAAATTAAGCGATTCTAATTGGAGGCGCATTCTAATGGTCTTTCCAACGACACAGCAAAGCGATTTGGGTGCGGTTCATCAATCCAACGTCATAGCATCGCTCACTCGCCGTCTGGAAATTGCAAAAGCGAATTGTAATCAGCAGTTGGTTACGGCATTGGAAGATGAGTACGAGCAGCTAACAGCGATCGCACAGCCAGTCTCTATTTGCGATCAAGCAGAAAGACTTTGGGTGAGCTTTGTAGAAATACTCAACGGCTGGTCAATGGTTTATGTCAAGCGCACTATCGACGACAGTAGGCAGCACAGCTGGTACGCATACAATCCTCAAGCAGGCCAAGTGATTGTCGCTAACTCTAAAAGCGGCATGCGATCATAAATTACAAACAGTTACCGGGGAAGTTTGCAGTCGGCTTAATTTGTTGCAAGCGCAAAACATCATAGAGTAGAAGGATCTAATGGAGAGTTCTCTGCTTTCAATGGGCGGAGGATTACAGCATGTGGTGTAACACCCACTGACGAAATAGAGGCACGGTTATTTTCCACTTACCTTCTGTTTCGCTGACAACATCGTGGCGTCTTAGAGTTTTGAGTGCTTCGCCAATTTCCTCTTCTTTGAGTCCGCTCTTCCTACAAATATCAGCAATGCTTCTGCCTTCATCTTGCTTGGCTAGAATCTGCAAAACTTCCTGCTGACCGGGTACATCTTGAGCAGCTTGACTCCAAACACCTGTGAAGTAGTAACGACCCTTTGCGAAAAAGTTGCTATGGTTAATGACAGTATTGAGATCCTGTGGAGTGAAAACTGGAGTGCGATCACACCCTTCCTCAAACACCTGGTGGTTGTAGTGGCGCACCAGCTGGAAGCCAATCAGCTGGGTGAGATAGGGCTGACCTGCCGTTAGTCGATAGATCTCGTTTAGCGTATCCGGGGTGTAATCGAGTGTGAACTCTTCATTAGGGTTTGCCAGTAGCTGACGCGTCTCCCCTAAGCCTAAAAAGCCAATACGAATAGGCAAAATACTGGCAAATAGTGGATTGAAGTAGTCTCCGGTCATTTCTTCGAGCGTATGGAGTCCAGCAAAGGCAAAAGCAACATTAGAGTGTGCTTGCAAAAGTCCTCGCAACAGGCCAAGAAAGTCTTGGCCGAGTAAGCCAGCTGTGATAAGTTCCTCAATCTTTTCAAATTCATCTAAGGCAATGATAAGACCTTGGCCTTCCTGAAACTGTTGGCTAATAGATTGAATAAATCGGCGGAAAGTGGCAGAGGGTAAACGTAGCAGGTCTTCATCATGAGGCGGTGGCAAGGAGATGGTCTGGCTGATTTCATCGCTTAGGGCAATCAAGACTTCGGCTTCGCCGTGATCTGAAGAAACTGAGCCTAGGTTAAGCAGATTAACGTAGGCAACTTTGATGTTGTTGCCTAGATAGCCAGACATGTTTTTGAGAATCGACGTTTTACCCATGCGGCGATGACCGTACAGCACAACAGATTGAAGCTGAGGACTGGTAAGCCAAAGTTCTTCGAGCTGCTGAATCACCTCTCCGCGGCCAACAAATAGCGTTCCTTCTACAGGGTCACCCGCTACATAAGGGTTAGACACTGGCTGAGTATGTGTCACTTCACCGACATCGGTTGCAATAGCCAGCAGCTTCTCTTGCCAGGATTCTGCAATAGCCTTTATCAGCGATCTTTCAGCTTGAGGGATACGCTCTATATTTTTCAATACTTCGGTTAGCTTGCCTAGAGCTCGGTTCAATGCCAACGAGCGAGCGGAACGTGAATAGCTTTGATAGATGATTTGAGCGTCATCTACAACACTGCGAAAACGGGATATGGCGGGCCAAGTCTCTGAGCGTAAAAGTGGCGAAGTCGGGATGCCCAGCCCAGCAATCAGTTTGCTGTCGTTAAGTTGGTCAACACTCAGCGATAAGGAACAACAGGTTGCAAGCAGCTGCATTTCTTGACCGTGAGGGAGATGCTGCACGCAAGAAAAAGCTTCAGCCGCTTTCTCGGGCCTCTCTTTGTGTAGATACCAAAAGCCTGCCGCAGCCGCACGCGCTGGTGTATTTGACCGTAAGTCAGTATCAAAACGTGCTTTCAGTCGCCGTTTAATTGCATCTGGAAGATAGAAGAAGCCATCTACTGCACGTGCTTTCATTTCATTGGGGAGAGAAGCAGACGCGTACCGCAACAGGTCCCAATCGAAAGGGTCTACTGCAAGTTGAGAGACTCTAAGTAGCAGTAAGTCATTCGGCAGTTGAGCAAGGCTGCGATTAACAGACTGAACAACAGGGATAAATTGCTGTGTATAACCTAATAATTCGTTCAGGTTGCGTGCTGCCTGCGTCCAGTCAAGAAGCAACCACCTTGTTAGTTGACGAGATAAGCCTGGAAGTGGAATAGAAGTAATACGACCATATGAGCTAGTACAACGGCCGACCAAACATCTGAGAACTAGAGTAGCTAGCCACAGATCTAGTCTTAGGAACGCAACGCCGAACGCAACGCCTTCCGCAACCCAAGAGACAACACAACACCAAAGCCACCAAGAAAACACAAAAGAAACAAACAAACACAACAACCAACCCAAAAGCAACAACCAGCACAA